>NZ_JBRRDR010000055.1:0-26458 GCF_056759755.1 Stenotrophomonas sp. STEN046 | reverse complement strand
GGTCCGGTTGAGGGGGTGTGAGCGGCATGGATGCCGCGACCAAGCCCCCATGGATGGGTTTACGGCGTCCCCCTCAACCGGACCCACCCCGCCATCTCACGGAATGCAGGCTTTTGACCTTGACGTTGAAGTTGACGTTGCTTCTGCGGGTGCAGGGCGCAGCCCTGCCGGTGATACGCTACCGCCAGCGACTACCACGGAGGCGGGATGGGGGCGATCGTGTTGTTGCCGCTGGGCGTGGACGATGCGGCGCTTGACCGTTGCCTGGCCGCGCTCGATGCCGGCACGGCCGCCGGTACGTCGATCTGGCTGGGCGATGACGCGCAGGCCGGGCCACGCGCGCAGGCCGTGGTCGAACACTGGTTGGCGCATACCCCGCTGCAGGCCGAGTACACCCGCCGCGCACGGCCATTGGGCGAGGTCGCCCATCTGGATGAAATGCTGCGCGCCTGCGATGGCCTCGACGTAGCCGTGCTGGCGCCGGACAGCGTGCCGGCACCGGGCTGGCTGCAGCAGCTGCAGGCGACCTTCGCCCGCGATGCGGCCATCGCCACCGCCACCCCCTGGTGCAACGTCGGCGAGACCGCCGCCTGGCCGCGCCTGGGCGAACTCAACCCGGAGCCCACCGATCCGGCGATGCTGGCGCACGTCTGTGCCGCCTTGCCGGCCCTGCATCCCGAGCTGCCTTCGGCCGTTACCCATGCCGTACTGGTGCGCGCCAACGCACGCCGGCGCGCCGGTGGCCTGGATGCGGAAAGCTACCTCGGCTGGAACGCGGCCTTGGTCGACCTGAGCCTGCGCATGGCCGGGCTGGGCTGGCGCAACGTGCTGTGCGAAAACGCGTACGTCAGCCGTGCCAGCGAAGCGGTCAGCCGCGACGGTGATCTTGAAGCGCTGGCGGCGCGCTGGCCCGGCTGGGTGCCGCGCCTGGCTGACTTCCTGATGCACGACCCGCTGCACGCGCTGCGCCAGGACCTGCAGCAGCGCCTGCAGCAGGCGATAATGCCGCGCGGGCAGGGTGACCTGTTCGTGCCGCCATCGCCGCTGGAGCCGCCCGCTTGAATTCCGCCATTGCCGCCATCGTTGTCACCTACCAGAGCGGCAGCACCATCGACGCCTGCCTGTCGCGGCTGCGGCAGGCGCAGGACGTGGCCGAGATCCGGGTGATCGACAACGGCTCGCTGGATGACACCCTGGAAATCGTGCAGCGGCACGCCAGCTACGATCCACGGGTGCGTTTCATCGCCAACCCGGACAACCCCGGTTTTGCCGCCGCCAACAACCAGGGTGCTGCCGATTCGGGCAGCCCGTGGCTGGCGTTCATCAATCCGGACCTGCTGGTGGAAGGCGATACCTTGTCCACGCTGCGCGATCTGGCCGATGCGGTGGGCGACGCCCTGCTGGGTGTGGAGCAGGTGGACGAACACGGCCAGGCCGATGAAGCAGTCCGCCGCCGTGATCCCGATTTCCTGGCCATGCTGCGCTCGCCGGGGCGTGGCGCGCGGCTGGCGATTGCACGCGATGCCACGCAGCCGCTGCAGCAGGTGCCGGCACTGTCCGGTGCGCTGTTGCTGATGCAGCGTGGCTTGTTTGATCGCATCGGTGGCTGGGATGCCGGCTACCGCCTGCATGCCGAAGACCTGGACCTGTGCCGGCGCGTGCGCGAGGCCGGTGGGGTGGTCGCCATCGCCAACGACCTGAAGGTGACCCACGTGCGCGGCGTATCCAGCCGCTCGCGGCCGTTCTTCGTGGAATGGCACAAGCATCGCGGGCTGTGGCGTTATTTCAGCAAGTTCGAAGCAGCACAGCGCTCAGTGCCGGTACGGATGGCGGTGTGGGGCGCGATCTGGGCGCATGCGCTGGTGCAGGTGCCGAGGCTGCTGCGCCGATCGTTGTAGCGCCGAGCCCACGGTTCACTCCGCCGGGCGCATACTTCCACCCATGCCTATCATCCAGTCCCTGCTCGACACCGACCTGTACAAGTTCACCATGATGCAGGCGGTGCTGCATCAGCACCCCGGCGCGCAGGTCCAGTACCGGTTCAAGTGCCGCAACCCGGGTATCGAACTGGCCCGCTACATCGACCAGATCGACGAAGAGATCGACCACCTGTGCAGCCTGCGCTTCAGTAATGAAGAGCTGGACTACATGCGCGGGCTGCGCTTCGTGAAGCCGGACTTCGCCGACTTCCTCGGCCTGTTCCACCTGGACCGCAAGTACATCCAGCTGCGTGCATCGGAAACCGTGCCCGGTGAGATCGAACTGGATATCACCGGTCCCTGGCTGCATACCATCCTGTTCGAAGTGCCGCTGCTGGCGATCATCAACGAGGTCTGGTTCCGCAACACCACCACCGCCGATTTCGCCGAGGGCGAGCGGCGCCTGCAGGCCAAGGCCGCGCTGCTGCGCGACACCCCCGGTTTCGAGCAGTGCCGCATCGCCGATTACGGCAGCCGCCGCCGCTACTCGCGGGACTGGCACGCGCGCCTGCTGCCGTTGCTGCGCGATGCACTGGGCCCGCAGCTGGTCGGCACCAGCAACGTGCACTTCGCGCGCCTGTACGGCATGACCCCGCACGGCACCATGGCCCACGAGTACCTGCAGGCCTTCCAGGCACTGGGTCCGCGCCTGCGCGATTCACAGGTGGCGGCACTGGAATCCTGGGCGCGCGAATACCGCGGCGACCTTGGCATCGCGTTGTCCGACGTGGTCGGGCTGGACGCGTTCCTGCGTGATTTCGATATGTACTTCTGCAAGCTGTTCGACGGCGTGCGGCATGATTCCGGTGATCCGTTCGACTGGGGTGACCGCATGCTGGCGCACTTCCAGCAGCGTCGCGTCGACGCCCGCAGCAAGGTGCTGGTGTTCAGCGATGGCCTGGACATCGCCCGCGTCATGCGCCTGTACGATTACTTCCGCGGCCGCTGCCAGGTGGCGTTCGGCGTGGGCACCCATCTGACCAATGATCTGGGGCCGACGCCGTTGAACATCGTCATCAAGATGGTCCGCTGCAACGGCCAGCCGGTGGCCAAGCTCAGCGACTCGCCGGGCAAGAGCATGTGCGACGACCCGGGCTACCTGTCCTACCTGCGGCAGGTGTTTGAGCTGCCCGATCCAGCCAAGGGCTGATACGGGCGGCGGACGGCGTTCCACCCGGGGTGGGCGCCGGGCGGGGGCGTGGTGCGCAGAAATGACCGTGGGCGGAGGCCTTTGTTGACCGTGCGTTGATGCCGCAAGCGTCAGGATCAACGTTATGATGCCGTTACATCCACATGAATGTGACGTGCGTCATCAAATGAGTCTCCATTGCTGCAGTTCCCGCCCTGCATGTTTCCCCATGGACCCGTTGCTGATGGCCGCTGAGAGGAGCCACGCGTGACAGCGCCCCATCTGGCCATTGCCGGTATGCCCGCCGAATTCGTCGAAATGCGCAGCGGCGGCGTCTACTGGGCGGTCGCTGCCGGCAGTGCGCCAGCCGATCTGCTGGGGGCCAGTGCACTTGTGGGCGCTGCCGAAGTCGAGGAGGTTCTGCTGGCAACGCTGGGGCGTGGCGTCGAGCCGATGCTGTCACTGTTGTCCCCTGAGCAGGGACCTGCGCGGGTGCGTACGTTCCAGTGCCCCCATCAGGGCATGCAGCAGGCCCTGCGCGGCCTGGCCGGGGATCTTCCGCGCGCCTCGGGTGCGGCCACCGGCATGAGCGTGGTGCAGTTCCCGGTGGCTGCACTGGAAGGGTGGAACGATGCGCGGTTGTCACGCTGGTGCCAGCACCTGCAGCACTGGGCGCAGCAGTCAAACCAGGTCCTGCTGTTGCTGTGCCATGGCGAGGTGGCAACGGTTGCCCCGCGGTTGCTGTCGCTCAACCGCAGCTGCGCAGGCGTTGCCCAGCTGCACCCGCACCGTGGCGCGTTGCAGCTGCTGCTGCACTACTGGGCCAACAGCCATGGCGTGGTTGCCCAGCGCGCCTTCGGCGTTGAACAGGCTGGCCACTGCCTGCAGCGGCTGCCCGACGCCGAGGCTGCCGCGCCGTCGCTGGCTGCCGAGAGCGGTAGCGACCGTGATCTGTTCCTGACCCAGGCCGATGTACTGGAAGGCGCACCGCCCTTGTCTTCGGCCTGGAGGCTTTACGAGGGCTGGGCCGGGCTGATGCCGGCGGCACTGCAGGCGCGTGAAGCCACGGTTGTGCTGGCCATCAGCGAGAACACACAGGTCGATGCACTGGCACGCCTGCTGCACCGCCTGCGCCGGGAGCGCGGCGATGCGCTGAAGCTGGTGGTGCGCGAACTGCAGCCCTGCCTGCGCTATGCCGATGAGCGATTGCTGCTGCAATGCGGTGGCAGCCTGGTGGTGCCGGCGCATACGCCGCTGCCGCGCCTGTTGACCCTGCTCGACACCGTGCAGCGGCAACGCTGGCAGGGGCAGCTGGCAGCCGACCCCGAACCGTTGATCCGCGCGCATCGACCACCGGCGATCAGCGGTCAGGTCAATCCAATGCGCTTCCGCCAGATCGCCGCCGATCGTATCGATCAGGATGGCAGTGCAGTGGAAAGCGCGGTGCTGGCATTGCAGCCGGTGGCCGGGTTGCGCGCCGAACAGACGTTGCAGCAGTTGCGCATCCGGCGTCAGGGCGATCTTGCCTGCGTGTACCGTGGGCAGGTACGCCTGTTCCTGTTCGGTTGTCGCCGCGATGCCATCGAACAGGCGCTGACCAACCTCTTCCGCTTGCCATGGCGCGAGCTGTTCGATGGCTACCAGCGCCTTGCCGAATTCGATATCGCGGCGATGAATGCCAGCGGCAGTGATCCGGAAGCGGAGGTGCTGCCGTCTGCCGCCGAGGTTCTGCCGGCCGTGCCGACCGTGGTGGTCGCAGCGCCGTTCGCCACACCTGCGCCGCTGCGGCTGGGAGATGAGCCATGACCACCGACCAGCAGCTATGGACGTTGATCGTCGCCTGCGCGGTACTGATGATTCCGTTTGGGGCGATGCTGGGGGTGCTCTGGCGCGGCCTGCGTCGACGTGCCGGCCGCTGGCTGCCGCCGCGCCACCTGCGTCGGGTGGGCGTACGCCAACGCGCGCCGCGGAGGCCCGCATGAGTCCGCAGGCGTTGCCCGCATCACCGTTCGCCTGGGCTGACCTGCGCGGCTGGAACCTGTACTTCCTGTCCAAGGTGGTGCTGGCCTGGATGGGCGCCCTGAATCTCAAGCTCCTGCCCAACCTGTTGTTCCTGGCCGTGCTGCTGGTGCCGCTGCGCTGGCGGTGGGCGCGCATTGCGCGCACGGTCGTGGCCGTACCTGTCGGTGTGGCGCTGTACTACCAGGACACCTGGTGGCCACCGTTCCAGCGATTGCTGGCGCAACCGGGCGTGCTGGATTTCTCCGCCGACTACTGGCTCGAACTGGCGCAGCGTTTCATCAACTGGCAGATGGTGACGGTACTGCTGCTGCTGGTGGTGGCCTATTACCTGCTGAAGCCGTGGCTGCGCATCACCACCCTGAGCGTGCTGGGCATGCTTGGCATGGCGGTGATGGCACTGCCTCTGCCGGCGGGGTGGGGATGGGGTGGCAGCCAGGCCGTTGCGGCCAGCGGCAGTGCGGGTGCCGGCACCGGTGCTGCAGGGTTGGCACCGGCCAGCAATGACAGCCTCAATACCTGGCTGGCCAGCTTCTACCAGCAGCAGGCCGGACTGAAGACTGCGTTCCCGGCGCCCTCCAGTGGTGCCCCCTTCGACGTCATCATCCTCAACATCTGCTCGTTGGCCTGGAGTGATCTGGACGAAGTGGGCATGCGCCAGAACAACCTGCTGGATCGCATGGACGTGGTCTTTGATGACTTCAATTCGGCGACTGCCTACAGCGGCCCGGCGGCGATCCGCCTGCTGCGTGCCAGCTGCGGGCAGACCTCGCACACCGCGTTGTTCGATCCGGTGCCGGCCGAATGCCAGCTGTTCTCCAATCTGCAGCGACTCGGCTTCCAGAGCGAACTGGCGATGAACCATGATGGTCACTTCGACGATTTCATCGGCGAGCTGTCCAAGTATGGTGGCCTGCAGGCCAAGCCGATGGATATCAACCCGCTGCCGCGCGCACTGGTGGCCTTCGACAAGTCGCCGCTGCGCCGCGACGGCGACGTTCTCAATGGCTGGTTCAAGCAGCGGCAGGCCGAGTCCACCCAGCAGGTCGCGTTGTTCTACAACACCATCTCGCTGCACGATGGCAATCGCATCGTCGGCGCCGATGGCCGCGCCAACGCGGCCGACTACAAGGCGCGTGCCGAGATGGTACTGGGCGACATGGCCGGCTTCGTCGAGGCAGTCGAGAAGAGCGGGCGCCGGGCAATGATCGTGGTGGTGCCCGAACACGGCGCCGCCCTGCACGGGGATCGCATGCAGATTCCGGGCATGCGCGAGATTCCCAGCCCTTCCATCACCCACGTTCCGGTCGGGGTGAAACTGGTGGGAATGGGCGCGCCGGCGGCAGGTGGCCCGCGCCATGTACCCGAGCCGAGCAGCTACCTGGCCATCTCCGAACTGGTATCGCGCGTCTATGCGCTCAATGCGCAGTCGCCGCCGGCCGATCGCAACTGGGACAGCCTGCTGAACGGCCTGCCGCAGACCCCCTCGGTTTCCGAGAACGAGGGCGCCAAGGTCATCGATTACGGCGGCAAGCCCTGGCTGCAGTTGCAGGGCAGCCAGACCTGGAGCCCCTATCCAGAGGACAAGCGCTGATGACCGCCGACATTCTTGCCGTGCCCGTCACCCTGTCCGTGGAAGAGGACGACATCGACCTGCTGCGTCGCAGCCTGGACATGCCGGATATGCCGTACGTGGATTTTTCCGCACAGCATGAACGCGCCCGGGCATTGGCGCGCTGGCCGTTGCTGGCCGAACTGGAGCGGCTGCCATGAGTACGCTGCTGTCGTTGCAGGGCGTGCAGGGCGGTACCGGCGTGACCACCGTTCTGGCGGCATTGGGCCAGGCCCTGCATGCGCAGGGGCAGCGGGTGCTGCTGGTGGAGTGCAGCCCGGACCAGATGCTCGGCCTTCACCTGGGGCTGCCGGCGAAGGAAACCGGCGGCTGGGCACGCGCCCAGCTTGATGGCAACGACTGGCGCATGGCCGCCTTCGCCTGCGCACCCGGGCTGGCGGTGCTGCCGTATGGGCGCGTCGACGAGGAGGAGGCAATCCGGATTGAAGCGTGGCTGCAGGCAGCACCGGCTACCTGGGCCGAGCGTCTGCCGCTGCTGTCGCCGCAGTTCGACTGGGTACTGTTCGATCTGCCGCAACGCCTGCCTGCACATGCGGCGGCCATCAACCAGCACGCTGGCTGCACCCTGCCGCTGCGCGTGGCGCGTGTCGATCCGGGCAGCCACGTGATGCTGCAGCGACAGCACGCCGACAGGCGCCGGCTGTTGGCCAATCGCTACGACCCAGCCGTGCCGGTGCAGCGTGACCTGATGCAGCTGTGGCTGCATGCACATGCCGAGCGCCTGCTGCCACAACCGCTGCACGAGGACGCGCGGGTGCCCGCTGCACTGGCCAGCAAGCAGCCGCTGGGCCGCCATGCTGCCGATTCACTGGCGGCCGCCGATATCGACGGCCTGGCGCTTTGGTGCCTGGCCGAAGCCGCACGCCGGCAAGCGCGGGGTGCGCAGGAATGATGGGCGCACGGGTCTACTACCTGCACTGGGGCCGGCTGCGCGAGCGGGTTCATGCAGCGTGGCCGACCCGGCTGATGCTGTGGCTGCTGCAGGCCATCGGCTGGGCATTCCTGCGCCTGGAAGCACCGGCCTGGCAGGGGCTGGCACCGCGCCTGCGAGGGGCGTTCCCGCAGTTGCAGGGCGACCGCCGCTGGCGTCCTGGCGATCCGTTGCGGTTGTTGATACAGGCGCTCTGGCTGTCGATCGTGCGCCTGGTACCACGGCCCTCGAAGCGTCGGCAACGCCTTGCGCGGGCGCGCCGTGAGCGCATCGCCGAACTGCGTGGGGCCGCCGGGCGCGGGCACCTGCGTTACCTGCGCGCGATGCGCGATGCGCCCAGCGAAGTCTGGAACAGCCGTTTCATCGCCTGGGCCGGCCAGCGCCTGCAGGCGCTGTCGCCGCGTAGCCGCAACGTGTTGACCTTCCTGATCGGCCTGGCCACGCTGGGGCTGGCCGTACTCTGCATCACCCAGCCATTCACCTACTTCGCCCAGTTCGTGTTCGTGCTGCTGCTGTGGGTCATCGCGCTGCTGGTGCGGCGCATGCAGGGCCGCTACGCCACCCTGGTGCTGGTCGTGCTGTCGATGACGGTGTCCTGCCGCTACCTGTGGTGGCGCTATACGGCCACCTTGAACTGGAACAGCACCTTCGACCTGATCTGTGGCCTGGTGCTGCTGGCGGCCGAAACGTATTCGTGGTTGGTGCTGATGCTTGGCTACGTGCAGGTAGCCTGGCCGCTGCGCCGCCGCCCCGCGCCGCTGCCGGCGGACATCCAGCAATGGCCGACGGTGGATGTGCTGATTCCCACCTACAACGAAGACCTCGCGCTGGTGCGGCACACCGTTTACGCGGCAATGGGCCTGGATTGGCCAGCTGACAAGCTGCGCATCCATATCCTCGACGACGGCAAGCGCGAGGAGTTCCGCGCCTTCGCCGAACGCGCCGGGGTCAACTACATTACCCGCACCGACAACCGTCATGCCAAGGCCGGCAACCTCAACCATGCGTTGACCCTGATCGATGGCGAGCTGGTGGCGATCTTCGACAGCGACCATCTGCCGGTGCGCTCGTTCCTGCAGGTCACCTGTGGCTGGTTCCTGCGTGACCCCCGGCTGGCGCTGGTGCAGACCCCGCATCACTTCTTCTCGGCCGATCCATTCGAGCGCAACCTGCAGGTGTTCCGCAGCGATCCCAACGAAGGCGAGTTGTTCTACGGCCTGGTGCAGGATGGCAACGACCTGTGGAACGCGGCATTCTTCTGCGGCTCCTGCGCGGTGCTGCGTCGCGAAGCGATCGATGCGATTGGCGGCTTCGCCACCGAGACCGTCACCGAAGACGCCCACACCGCGCTGCGACTGCATCGCCAGGGCTGGAACTCGGCCTACCTGCGCATTCCGCAGGCTGCCGGCCTGGCCACCGACAGCCTCGGCGCACACGTCAACCAGCGCATCCGCTGGGCCCGCGGCATGGTGCAGATATTCCGCATCGACAATCCGCTCATCGGCAAGGGCCTGAGCCTGTTCCAGCGCTTCTGCTATGCCAATGCGATGCTGCACTTCCTGGCAGGCATACCGCGGCTGGTGTTTCTTACCGCACCGCTGGCATTCCTGCTGCTGCACGTCTACATCATCTATGCCCCGGCGCTGGCCATCCTGCTGTTCGTGGTACCGCACATGGCCCATGCCAGCCTCACCAACGCGCGTATCCAGGGCAAGTACCGCCGCCCGTTCTGGGGCGAGGTGTATGAAACCGTACTGGCCTGGTACATCGCGCGCCCGACCACCATCGCGCTGTTCAGCCCGGGCCGGGGCAAGTTCAATGTCACCGACAAGGGCGGCACCCAGGCCGGCGATCGCTTCGACTGGCGGGTGGCGCGCCCCTACCTGGTGCTTGCCCTGTTGAACGTACTCGGCCTGTGTTTTGCGGTCTGGCGCTTCATGCATGGCCCGGCCGACGAACGGGGCACGGTGATCGTCAGTTCGCTGTGGGTGCTGTACAACCTGCTGATCGTTGGCGGTGCGCTGGCAGTGGCCGCCGAAGTGCAGCAGGTGCGGCGCACCCACCGGGTGACGACGCGACTGCCGATGGCCCTGCAGGTACCTGATGGCCGTCGCCTGCGTGGCGTGCTGCAGGATTATTCCAACGATGGCGTAGGCGTCGAGCTGGGTGACGATCCACAGCTGCTCGAAGGGCAGCCGGTGCAGGTGCTGCTGGGGCGCGGCCGTCGCGAGTTTGCGTTCCCGGCGCGGGTGCAGCGCAGTGTCGGCCATCGGCTGGGGCTGCTGCTGGACTTCGAGGATGAGCGCCAGCGCGTGGAATTTGCCCAGTGCACCTTTGCCCGTGCCGATGCGTGGCTCGACTGGCACGCCGGCTACAAGCCCAAGAGCCTGCCACGCAGCCTGTGGAGCGTGCTGGCGCTCGGTTGGCGCGGCTACCGGCGGATGGGCGATTTCGCACCCTTCGATCTTGATCGCCCCGCGCACTGGAACCGCCGCCTGCTGCGCTGGCTGGCCAGTTTCGCTCCACAACGTCCGCTTCCATCCCACCCGGCTGACCCAGCCGCTGATCCAGGGCTTCGTCCATGAGCATTCCGTCCCCTCTGCGCTGGCTGTTGCTGCCTCTGCTGGCCCTGCCTGTGGCGTCCGGCAACAGTGCGCCGGCCACGGTACCCGCGCCGACCAGCGGTTCCACCCCGGCCGCATCGACCACCCAGGTTGCCGTGCCAACGCCGGTGGCGGCTGCACAGGTTCCTGCTGCACGCACCGAAGCGGCATCGCCGCAGACCTGGGCCGGCAGCGCCTGGCCATGGCAGCGGGAAAGCACCTTTGCCCAGCTGGGGCGCCGCCAGGACACCTTGCTGTCGGGCGTGCGCAATTCCACCACGTTCGAATTCCAGGTGCGGCGTGACCGCCTGGCGCGTGAGGCCGAGCTCGACCTGAGCTTCACTCCGTCGCCCTCGTTGCTGCCGACGCTGTCGCACCTGCGCGTCTACCTCAACGACGCGATGATGGGCGTGGTGCCCATCAGCAACGACCAGCTGGGTCGACCGGTGCAGGCAAAGCTGCCGCTGGACGCGCGCCTGATCGCCGATTTCAACCAGGTGCGGCTGGAATTCGTCGGCCACTACACCGACATCTGCGAAGAGCCCACGCACAGCTCGCTGTGGGTGAACCTGTCCAGCAACAGCACGCTGCGCGTGGGCGGCCAGGTGTTGGCGATGCAGGATGATCTGGCCAACTTCCCGTTGCCGTTCTTCGACCCGCGCGACACTGCGCGGCTGGAACTGCCGGTGGTGTTCGGCAGTGCGCCTACGCTGGCCCAGCAGCGTGCCGGTGCGGTAATGGCGTCCTACTTCGGCAGCCTCGCTGGCTGGTGGCGGCAGGCGCGCTTCCCGGTCAGCTTTGGCGCGCTGCCGGCACAGGGCCACGCGGTGATACTGGCAGTCAATGGCAAGTTCCCGCCGGTGATCGCCAACCACGCACCGGTGAAGGGCCCGGTGGTGGAGCTGATGGCGTTGCCGGAGGATCCGCAGCGCAAGCTGCTGCTGGTGCTGGGTCGCAACGACGATGATCTGCAGAAGGCGGTAGCAGCGATGGCTGCCGGCAATGCGCTGTTCCGCGGCAAGCAGGTGGCCATCGACGAAATCAAGCCGCTGGCTCCGCGCAAGCCCTATGACGCGCCAAACTGGGTACGTACCGACCGCGCCGTGCGCCTGGCCGAACTGCTGGATTACCCGCAGCAGCTGCACGCCAACGGCGTGTCGCCACAGCCGATCACGGTCAATCTCAACCTGCCACCGGACCTGTTCATCTGGCGCAACCAGGGTATTCCGCTGAACCTGCGCTACCGCTACACGCCGCCGTTCGGCAGCGATGAATCGCGTCTGGGCGTGGCGATCAACGATCAGTTCATTTCCAGCTTCCCGCTGGTGCGCCGCAACGGCAAGCAGGGCCTGGAGGAAATCCGCCTGCCGGTGTTGGCTGGCGACAGCGGCGCCGATGATGGCCGCCTGCTGATTCCTTCGCTCAAGCTGGGCGATCGAAACCAGCTGCGCTTCGATTTCAACTTCGCCAGCGTGATGGGCAGTGCCCAGCGCGACCACTGCCAGACCGTGCTGCCGCCGAACCTGCAAGCGGCGATCGAAGAAGATTCGACCATCGACTTCTCCGGGTTCCACCACTACATGGGCCTGCCGGACCTGTCCGCGTTCGCGCTCAGCGGTTTCCCGTTCACCCGCATGGCCGATCTGTCCGAGACGGTGGTACTGGTGCCGGCCAAGGCCAGCGAAGCGCAGGTCAGCCTGCTGTTGAACCTGGTGGGTGGCCTGGGCGTACAGAGCGGTTACCCGGCCTATGGCCTGCGCCTGTCCGATGACTGGAAGCAGGCCAGTGCGATCGATGCCGATCTGCTGATGCTTGGCGCCTTGCCGGCCGAGCTGCGCGGCAGCGACCAGCTGTCGCTGTTGATCGATGACCAGCGCACGCGCCTGCTCAACGGGCAGTCGCCCTCGCCGCAGCTGGCGACGGAGCAGGCCCGCCGTGGCAGCCGCGCCGGCGACCCGGCAGTGACCCAGGTGGCAGTGACGGCCGACGCGCCCTTCGCGGCGATCATCGGCTTGCAGTCACCGCTGCACGCCCAGCGCAGCATCGTCTCGCTGGCGGCCAGCAACGTGGCCGACTACGGCCTGCTCGACGAGGCCCTCAGCGACACCGGCAAGCGCGAGGCGATCGCCGGCTCGGTGGCCATCCTGCGCAGTTCCGGCATCCACAGCCAGTTCGTCGGCGAGCACTACTACGTAGGTGCGCTGCCGTGGTGGCTGCTGCTGTGGTACCACCTGGCCGATCATCCGGCGCTGCTGGCGGTGCTGGCCACCGTGGTCGTGCTGATGGTCGCCTTCCTGTTCTGGCGCATGCTGCGCTGGGTCGCTGCCAAGCGCCTGGATCAAGGCCACTGATGGCACGCAAGCCGTCCTCGCTGGCAGCTGCTTCCGGCCTGGTCCTGTGGGGGCTGGCCGGTGCGTGCGCTGCACAGCCGTTGCCGGCCACACCGGGCGGCACCGTGGCCGAACAGCGGCAGTGGCTGTTGCAGCAGGTGCGCATCGGCGAAGCCAGTGGACGCCAGGGACTGATCGAAGACGCGCTGGCCCGACTGCGCATGCTCGCACCAGATGACCGCAGCACCCTGGTGGCCATCCTTGAAGTGCAGCTGTCGCAGCAGAAGATGGACGATGCCGATGCGACGCTGCAGCGCCTGCGCCAGCTGGGTGCGGGCAGCCGCGAACTGGCGGCCGGCGAGCGCTTGTGGCGGGCCTATCGCGGTGACCTGCAGCAGGACCTGCAGCAGGCGCGCCTGTTCGCCGCCGGTGGCCGCAGCGATGAGGCGCTGGTGATCTACCGGCGCCTGTTCAATGACGATCCGCCGGGCCTGCAGCTTGGCCTGGAATACTGGCGGCTGCGTGGCACCCAGCCCAGCGGGCGCGATGCGGCCATCCGCGAACTGACCGCGCTCGACCGCAGCTACCCAGGCAACACCACCCTGCTGCAGTCGCTGTCGCAGCTGCTGTTCGCTGCAGGCCGTGATGCCGACGCGCTGGCGGCATTGCAGCGCATGGGCCGCAATCCCGAAGCACGGGCACTCGCGGCCGATGCCGAATGGGGCTACCTGCAGGACCAGCCCGCCGACGAACGCAACGTGCGCCGCCTGCAGGAATTCATCACCCGCAACCCCACCTTCAGCGACATCGCGCTGGTGCGCGAGCGCTACGCCGACCAGCACAAGCGGGTGAGCGACCCGGCGTGGCGCGCCGGCCTGCGCGGGCAGCAGCTGCTTGACGGCGGTCGCAACGCCGATGCCGAGCGCGCGTTCCTGCAGGCACTGCGCGGCTATCCGCGCGAGCCTTCATTCCTCGGTGGGCTGGGCATGGCGCTGATGCGCCAGGGACGCCGCGAGCAGGCCATCGGCTACTTCCAGCGTGCCGTGCAGGCCACGCCGGCCGGTGACAACAACGACAAATGGCGCGATCTGGAAACCAGCACACGCTACTGGCTGCTGCTGGACCAGGCCGAGGCTGCGCTGGCAGCCGGACAGCTGGACCAGGCCGACGTGCTGTACCTGAAGGCGCGCCGGCAGCAGCCACGTGAGATCAACGCCATCCTCGGCCAGGTCGATGTGGCGGTGGCACGGGGAGATGACGCAGCGGCCGAGCGGCAGTTGCAGGCCGCGCGACGGCTGGCGCCGCGCGATGCCAACGTCGTCCGCAAGCTGGTGCAGTTGTATGGCCGCACCGATCCACAGCGGCTGGAAACATTCATCAATGCATTGCCGGCCGCGCAGCGCAGTCTGTATGCAGACGACCTGCGCCAGCTGCAGATCAGCCGCTTGCGCGAGCGCCGTGAGCAGGCGCTGGCCGCAGGCGATGCCGAGGCTGCCATCACGCTGGGCCGTGAGCTGCGCCGTGAGCTGCCTGCCGATGCCTGGCTGGCCTACGCGCTGGGCAATGAACTGCGGGCTGCGGGGCAGCAGGAGGACGCCGACGCGATCATTGCCGACATGGCCGCACGCAACGCCGGTACCGAAGCACGCTATGCGCAGGCGCTGTACCTGTCCGGGTCCGATCGCCTGCCGCAGGCGCTGGCGGTGCTTGATGCGGTGCCGCGCACGCAGTGGGACGATGACATGCGCGCGCTTGCCGAACGCCTGCAGCGCCAGCAGCTGATCGATCACCTGTGGGACCTGCGCGCGCAGGGCCGGGAAGCGGAGGCCATCGCGCTGCTGCAGCAGCAGCCGGCGAGCGCCGACAACCAGTTGATCCTGGCCGAGTGGGCGCGCTTGCGTGGCGATCACGCGCAGGCCCTGCATTACTATCAGAAGGTGCTGGCACAACAGCCGGACAATCCGGATGCGCAGCTGGGCCAGGTGCAGGCCTGGATCGGCACCGGCGACCTGTCCAGCGCGCGCCGGCAGATGCAGGAGGCGCCGCCGTTGGTGGCCGACGATGCAATCGGCCAGCAACGCCAGCTGGCCAGCATCTGGACCGACCTGCGCGAAGACGCCAGGGCGCTGCAGGTACTGCGCGCGCTGCTGGCGCGCCAGAGCGGGCCGGACGCACAGTCCTGGCGCGACGCGGCGCGACTGGTGCGGCGCGACGATCCCCAGCAGGCGTTGGACATGTATGCGCGGGCGATGGCCGACAACCAGCTCATTGCACCGGCGCAGGCGCAGCCGCGCGACAACCGCGCCCTGACCCTGGCCAGCCGCGAAACGGCCAGCGATGACTGGCTGCGGCGCAGCCTGCGCAGCGACGTGGAAACCCTGTACCAGCAGGAAAACCCGACGTTGACCGTGATGCAGGATTCCGGCCGCCGCAGTGACGGCACGCCGGGCATCTCGAAGCTGAGCCGCGACACCCGTATCGTCCACCTCGACGCACCGTTCGCAGGTGGCCTGGGCTGGGCGCGTATCGAACAGGTACGGTTCGACGCGGGGCGTTTCCAGACCGATGCCAACGGCACCTACAACGAGGATTTCGGCAGCTGCGACCTCGGCCTGATCCAGGCCGACGGCACGCGCCTGCAGGCACCAGGCTGCACCCGCGACGTCCATCAGCGGCGCACGTCCGGTGTCGGCCTGGCCATCGGCTGGCGCACCCTGGATGACCGCTGGAACATCGACGTCGGCCACACCCCGTCCAACTATGTGGTGGGCAACTGGCTGGGTGGCGTCACCCTCAATGGCGACCTTGGCCGTCTCGGCTGGGGCGCCACCGTCTCGCGGCGGCCGATGACCAACTCGCTGCTGTCCCAGGCCGGTGCGGTCGATCCGCGCAGCGGCATCGCCTGGGGCGGTGTCACCGCCAATGGCGTGACCTTCAGCCTGGGCTACGACGAAGGGGGGCGCAACGGTGTGTGGTCGAACTGGAGCTGGCACCAGCTGAGCGGTCGCAACGTGGAGAACAACACCCGCGCACGGGCGATGGTGGGCTGGTACCACAAGCTGATCCAGCGCCCGGACATGCGTCTGGATGTGGGCACCACCGCGATGTACTGGCGTTACCAGAAGGACCTGGGCGGCTACTCGCTGGGGCAGGGCGGTTACTACAGCCCGCAGCGCTATGCCTCGTTGAGCCTGCCGGTCGGTTTCGCCTGGCGCAATGACAACTGGTCGCTGCGCGTGGATGGCTCGTTCAGTGTGTCCAACGCGCGTACACGCTCGATCAGCCGCTTCCCGGACGAGGCGCTGATCCAGCGCGTGATCGCGCAACTGGAACCGCAGTACGGCCCACTGCAGCTGGACCCGGAGGGGCTTTACACCACCGATGGCAGCAGCACCGGTACCGGCTACCGCCTGTATGCGGCGGTGGAGCGTCGCCTCGGCGATCACTTCGTGCTGGGTGCAGCGGGCACCCTGCAGCGCAGCCGCGACTTCTCGCCCAACACCTTCCAGCTCTATCTGCGCTATACCTTCAAGCCGTGGCAGGGCAACCTGCCGTTGCCCGTCTCTCCGTTGGTGCCGTATGGCGAATTCCGCTGATCTGCAACGCCGCCGCCTGCTGCAGTCGGTGGCGCTGCTGCCGTTGCTGGCCACTGTGGGCAGCCGTGCCGCGACGGGTGCGCCGCGATGGCCGGCCTGGCAGGTACTGCAGGACAGCAGCCTGAGCCGCGACGGCCGCATGATCGACCGCAGCCAGCAGGATCAACGCTCGACCTCGGAAGGCCAGTCCTACGCCCTGTTCTTTGCGCTGGTCGACAACGATCCGGCGCTGTTCGACCGCATCCTGGGCTGGACCCAGGACAACCTGGCGCAGGGCGACATGGGCCAGCACCTGCCTGGCTGGCTGTGGGGGCGCGATAGCCAGGGGACCTGGCGCCTGCTGGACGACAATCCTGCTTCCGATTCGGACCTGTGGCTGGCCTATGCGCTGCTGGAAGCCGGGCGACTGTGGCGCCGCCCGGCATTGCAGGCCATCGCCGAAGGCATGCTGGCGCAGGTGCGCAAGCGCGAGATCGTGCAACTGCCGGGAGTGGGGCCGATGCTGCTGCCGGGGCCGCAGGGTTTCATTGAAGACGGCGCTACCCGGGTCAATCCCAGCTATCTGCCGCTGCCCCTGTTGCGCCGCTTCGCCGCCGCTGATCGTGGCGGCCCTTGGCAGGCACTGGCTGAATCCACCGTAGCGATGCTGCAGCAGACCAGTCCGCACGGTTTCGCACCGGACTGGGCGGCATGCAAGGACGGCGTCTTCATTGTCGACCCGGTCAATGGCGCCATCGGTGGCTACGATGCCATCCGCTGCTACACCTGGGCGGGCATGACCGCGCCGCGCGATCCGTTGTACCGCCGCCAGCTGTCCGCGCTGTCCGGTCCCTTGCAGCGCCTGCGCAGTGGTGCACCGATGTGGGAAAAGGTTGATACCCGCAGCGGCAAAGGGCAGGGCGAGGGCAACTATGGTTTCCGTGCGGCCCTGCTGCCCTATCTGCTGGCACAGGGCGAAAAGACCCTGGCGGCATCGTTGCTGGCAAGCCTGCCCAGCGCCGAGCAGCAACGTGCCGACGAACCGGCCTACTACTCGCAGATGCTCACACTGTTCGGCCGTGGCTGGGCCGAAGGCCGCTGGCGCTTCGCCGCAGACGGGCGCCTGCAACCGCGCTGGTAACCCTTGCAGGCCGCCGGGCATGGCCCGGCGCTACCGAACGCAGCGCGATGTACCGGCTTCCGGTAGTGCCGGCCACTGGCCGGCAACATCATTCCAGCGCGTAGCGCAGCGCGAACAGCACCGCCACCAGCCACACCGCCGGATGCACCTCGCGCCAGCGCCCGGTGCCGGCCTTCAGCGCCGCATAGGCGATGAAACCAAACGCCAGGCCGTTGGCGATCGAATAGGTGAACGGCATCGCCAGTGCACACAGCGCGGCCGGCACCGATTCGGTCAGATCGCTCCAGTCCACTTCCACCAGCTCGCGCAGCATCAACCCGGCCACGAACAGCAGCGCCGGTGCGGTGGCATAGCCGGGCACCATCGCGGCCAGCGGCGAGAACAGCAGCGCAGCCAGGAACAGCGCGGCCACCACCAGTGCGGTCAGCCCGGTGCGGCCACCGACCTGCACGCCGGAGGCACTCTCGGCAAAGGCGGTGGTACTGCTGGTACCCAGCAGCGAACCGGCAACAATGGCGGTGCTGTCGGCCAGCAGCGCACGGCCGAAACGCTTCTGCGCGCCCGGCAGCTTCAGCAGGCCAGCGCGGCCGACCACCCCGTACAGCGTGCCGGTGGCATCGAACACTTCCACCAGCACGAACACCAGTACCACCTGCAGCAGCACCGCAATGGGCGCGCCACCGTTGTGGTGCAGCAGGCCTGGCAGGTCCAGCTGCAGGAACGTCGGCGCCAGGCTCGGCGGCAGCGACACCAGGCCGTGGTACTGCACATCGCCCAGTGCCCAGCCGGCGGCGGTGACCGCCAGGATGCCGATCAGGATCGCGCCGCGCACACGCCGCGCTTCCAGGATCGCGATCAGCAGGAACCCGCCCAGCGCCAGCAGCGGCGGCGCAGTGTTTAGCGGACCCAGCGCCACCAGCGTGTCTTCGTTGCCGATGATCACGCCGGATTTCTGCAGCGCGATGATCGCCAGGAACAGGCCGATGCCGGCCACGATCGCCGACCGCAGCGATGCCGGAATGCCCGACACCAGCCATGCGCGCACGCCGGTCAACGACAGCAGCAGGAACACCAGGCCGGAAATGAACACCGCCGCCAGCGCCTGCTGCCACGGCAGGCCGGCAGCACCGACCACGGTGAAGGCGAAGAACGCATTCAGGCCCATGCCCGGCGCCATGCCGACCGGGAAGTTCGCCGCCAGCGCCATCACCATCGAGCCCAGTGCCGCGGCCAGGCAGGTGGCCACGAACACCGCGCCGGCGTCCATGCCGGTGGTGCCCAGAATCTCGGGATTGACGAAGACGATGTAGGACATCGTCAGGAACGTGGTGACACCGGCCAGCAGCTCGGTGCGCACGGTGGTGCCGTGCTGTTGCAGCTGGAACAGGCGTTCAAACAGGGACATCGCAGATCTCTCGTACCTGCGCGCCCGGTTGCCGAAAGGCCGTGGTGCGTCGTCAGGCGGTTAGAAGTGGTAGTTCAACTTCAGCGTAACGCTGCTGTAGTCGCTGTGGAAGCTGCGACGGGCTGCAGCCGGGTAGTTCGGGTCTTCCAGCGTTACCGGGCTCGAGCCCAGGTGGGTGTAGCGGTACTCGGCGCCCGCCGAAAGGCGCTCGTTGAAGCGATACAGCACGCCCGCACCGACGCTGGTGCCGGTGGAAACGTGCGATGCGGCGGTCTCGAACTCGGCAACGCGGCAACCGTTGGTGGCTTCCACCAGCGACTTGTCGCAACCCAGTGCGAATTCCTGCCGGGCCACGGTCACCCCCGCGCTCAGGTAGGGCAGCCACTGGCCGGCGGCATAGCCCAGGGAAAGGTCGACCGCGCCGGAACGGGTCACCGCATCCTTGCCGTGGTACGGGCTGTGCTGATGGGTGTCGCGGTCCTGCCAGCGGCCACCGATGCTGCCGGCGCTGAAGCGGCCTTCAATGCCGACCACCACATTGTTGTCGAACTGCCAGAAGCGGCCGGCCTGCACGCCGCCGGCGAAACCGCCGAGGCGCTTTTCGGTTGCATTGGCATTGCTGCGGTCCTGGCTGTGGCCCTCACCATGGGTGGCGTGTACGCCGATATGGATACCGTCCCAGTCAGCGGTGGCGGCCGTGGCGGTGCTCGACAGCAGCAAGGCTGCCGATGTGAAGATCAGTGCTTTCATCGTCGTTTCCTACGTGGGGATGAATCGGGGACGTAGGAAAACCGATGGGTGAAGCCGGAAACATACAACGAGTTGCAAAGTGCCGATGATGCCGGGTACGACAGGGTTTCAAGGGTGCTTGATGCTCATCGCGGCCACGGAGACCGTGCCGAAGGACGGCCCGAAAGAGCCAAAAGCGTCAACAAACAACGATTGCAACCCGTAAAAGGCGAAAGGCCGCGCAAGCGCGGCCTTTCGTTTCCTGCGGTGATGCTTACTTCAACGCCTTGAAGCGCAGGCGCTTGGGCGCCGCGTCGTCGCCCATGCGGCGGCGCTTGTCTTCTTCGTACTCGCGGTAGTTGCCCTGGAAGAACTCCACGTGCGAATCGCCTTCGAACGCCAGGATGTGGGTCGCGATGCGATCCAGGAACCAGCGGTCATGCGAAATGACGAAGGTATTGCCCGGGAACTCCAGCAGCGCATCTTCCAGCGCACGCAGGGTTTCGATGTCCAGATCGTTGGACGGTTCATCGAGCAGCAGCACGTTGCCACCCTGCAGCAGGGTCTTGGCCATGTGCAGTCGGCCACGCTCACCACCGGACAGCGAACCGACCATCTTCTGCTGGTCCTGGCCCTTGAAGTTGAAGCGGCCGATGTAGGCACGCGACTGGATCTCGATGCCGTTGATGTTGAGGATGTCCAGACCGCCCGCGATTTCCTGGAACACGCTGTGGTTGCCTTCCAGCGCGTCGCGGCTCTGGTCGACGTAGGACAGCTGCACGGTCGGGCCGACCACGATCTCGCCGGTATCCGGCTTTTCCTTGCCGGTGATCATCTTGAACAGGGTCGACTTACCGGCACCGTTGGGGCCGATGATGCCGACGATGGCGCCCGAGGGCACCAGGAAGTTCAGGTTGTCGAACAGCAGGCGGTCGCCGAACTTCTTCGAAACGTTCTTGAATTCCATCACCGCCTGGCCCAGGCGCTCGCCCGGCGGGATGAAGATTTCATTGGTCTCGTTGCGCTTCTGGTAATCGACCGACTGCAGCTCTTCCAGGCGGGCCAGACGCGCCTTGCCCTTGGTGCGGCCGCCCTTGGCGTTCTGCCGCGACCACTCCAGTTCCTTCTGGATCGCCTTCTGGCGAGCCTTTTCCTGGTTGTCTTCCTGCTTCAGGCGCTCATCCTTCTGGGTCAGCCAGTCGGTGTAGTTGCCCTTCCACGGAATGCCGCGGCCGCGGTCCAGTTCCAGGATCCACTCGGCGGCGTTGTCCAGGAAGTAGCGATCATGGGTAACGGCCACGACGGTGCCGGTGTAGCGCGCCAGGAACTGTTCCAGCCATTCCACCGACTCGGCATCAAGGTGGTTGGTCGGCTCATCGAGCAGCAGCATGTCCGGCTTCTGCAGCAGCAGGCGGCACAGCGCAACGCGGCGCTTCTCACCACCGGACAGCTTGCCGACGATGGCTTCCCACGGCGGCAGGCGCAGCGCATCGGCGGCCACGTCCAGCTGGTTTTCCAGGGTATGCGCATCGCCAGCGGCGAGGATCGCCTCCAGGCGCTCCTGTTCCTTGGCCAGCGCATCGAAGTCGGCGCCTTCCTCGGCATAGGCGGCATACACCGCATCCAGCGCAGCCTGCGCCTGCAGCACTTCGCCCACGCCTTCCTCGACCGCTTCACGCACGGTCTTGGTCGGGTCCAGCTCCGGTTCCTGCGCCAGGTAGCCGACCTTGATGCCGGCCTGCGGGCGGGCTTCGCCCTCGAAGTCGGTGTCCACGCCGGCCATGATCTTCAGCACGGTGGATTTGCCGGCGCCGTTCAGGCCCAGCAGGCCGATCTTCGCGCCCGGGAAGAAGGACAGCGAGATGTCCTTGATGATCTGCCGCTTGGGCGGGACCACCTTGGACACGCGGTTCATGGTGTAGATGTATTGCGAGGACATGCTGTCTCCGTAGGCGCGACCCTGCGCCCGTTCCGTCGCCGGGAACATCCCGATGCGACAGCAGGCACAGACTGAATGGAATACCCCCAATTATAGCCGGAACCGCCTGTCGCCCGCGCCGTTTCGGGCCGCCGGGGCTGGCCGCTGCCTGAATACCCCGTCACAGCGGCAGGGCGGGAAGCGTTTCCAGCCGGAAACGGTTCAGATCGCATGCGCAAGATGGGGTCACCACCCATCCACAGAGGTCTGTCATGCATATCAATCGACTCCTGGCCGGCGCCGTGGCCTCTGTGCTGGCGCTTGGCGCCGTCGCCCCGGCCTTCGCCGACAACGACCACCGAGGTCGCGACCACGACCGCCGCGAATGGCGGGAAGATCGCCGCGAGTGGCGTCAGGACCGCCGCGAGTGGGAGCGCGACCGTCGCGAAGCGCGCCGCGATTACCGCGACGACCGCCGTGACTGGCGCCGCGACCATCGCTACGACCACGGCTACTACCGCCCGGCACCGCCGCCGCGGGTGGTCTATCGCCCTGGCTATGGGCACGGCCCAGGCTATGGCTGGAAGGTCGGCCACCGCTATCGCGACTACTACCGCGGCCCGGTCTACGTGGTGAACGACTACCCGCGCTATCACCTGCGCCGCCCGCCGTATGGCCACCAGTGGGTGCGCGATGACCGCGGCAACATGCTGCTGGTCGCGGTGGCCACCGGCATCCTTGCGGACTTCATCCTCAGCAGCCGCTGAGCCGGCGGTCAGATCCAGAGGCAAACCATACGGGGCCGGATTCCTTCGCGCGGATCCGGCCCCGTTCGTTTCGGCCCCAGCGGGCCGGCACGGGGCTACAATCGAGGGCTGAGCCGCACCCTCCTTTCCCCGCCTGCTGGAGTACCCGATGTTCCCGCGTGACGTCCGCATCGAAACCTACGATCCCGAACTGGCCAAGGCCATCGCCGCCGAAACCCAGCGCCAGGAAGACCATGTCGAGCTGATCGCCAGCGAGAACTACACCAGCCCGGCGGTGATGGAAGCGCAGGGCAGCCAGCTGACCAACAAGTACGCCGAAGGCTATCCGGGCAAGCGCTACTACGGTGGCTGCGAATACGTGGACATCGCCGAGCAGCTGGCCATCGACCGCCTGAAGCAGCTGTTTGATGCCGACTATGCCAACGTGCAGCCGCACAGCGGTTCGCAGGCCAACCAGGCCGTGTACTTCGCGCTGCTGCAGCCGGGCGACACCATCCTCGGCATGAGCCTGGCCCACGGCGGCCACCTCACCCACGGTGCCAAGGTCAACGCCTCCGGCAAGCTGTTCAACGCCGTGCAGTACGGTGTGAACGACCAGGGCCTGATCGACTACGACGAAGTCGAGCGCCTGGCCCTGGAGCACAAGCCGAAGATGGTCGTGGCCGGTTTCTCTGCCTATTCGCAGGTGATCGACTGGGCGCGCTTCCGCGCGATCGCCGACAAGGTCGGTGCCTACCTGTTCGTGGACATGGCGCACGTTGCCGGTCTGGTTGCGGCCGGCGTGTACCCCAGCCCGCTGCAGCACGCCCACGTGGTCACCTCCACCACCCACAAGACCCTGCGCGGTCCGCGCGGCGGCATCATCGTGGCCAAGGGTGCTGACGAAGACCTGGTCAAGAAGCTGCAGTCGATCGTGTTCCCCGGCATCCAGGGCGGTCCGCTGATGCATGTCATCGCCGGCAAGGCGGTGGCCTTCAAGGAAGCGCTGGAGCCGGGCTTCAAGGCCTACCAGCAGCAGGTGGTGAAGAACGCTCAGGCGATGGCCAACACGCTCATCGCGCGCGGCTACAAGATCGTTTCCGGCGGCACTGAAAACCATCTGATGCTGGTCGACATGATCGGCAAGGACGTGTCCGGCAAGGATGCGGAAGCCGCGCTCGGCAAGGCCCACATCACCGTCAACAAGAACTCGGTGCCCAACGACCCGCGTTCGCCGTTCGTGACCTCGGGCCTGCGCCTGGGCACCCCGGCTGTGACCACCCGCGGTTATGTCGAACAGGACTGCGTGGACCTGGCCAACTGGATCGCCGACGTGCTCGACGCCCCGGCCGATGACGCGGTCATCGCCCGCGTGCGTGATGCCGTCAGTGCGCAGTGCCGCAAGTACCCGGTCTACGGTTGATGAGTGAACGCCGCCAGCGCCTGCTTTATGCGGCGCTGGCGGTGTTGTTCGGTGCGCCCAGCGTGCTGTTCGGCGGGGCGATGGCCGTGCTTGGCATGGCCGGAAGCGTGGCATCGCTTGCCGATGGCACCGTCGCGCTGCCAGGGCAGGCGCTGATGCTGGTGTGGGGCCTGGCCGGTGTTGCCGGCTGCCTTGCCTGGCTGGGGCTCAGCTGGGGCTATCTGTTTGGAGGTCGTAGTGCGCTGCAGGTGCGCAGCCGCGCACAGTGGGGCGCGCTGCTGCTGGGTATGGTTGCCAGCCTGCCACTGCTGGGCATCGGGGTCTGGCTGGGCCTGACCCACGGCCGCGGAGCCTTCGTTCTTCTGCTGGCCGGGCCTTCGCTGCTGGTGCCGGCCGGCATGCTCTGGTGGCTGCGGCCGCGCACGTGATACGAGACCTCGGCAAGGAGCGTTGAACGCATGGATGAGCGTCTGCACAAACGCCTGTATATCGCCCAATGCCTGCTGCTGGGCCTGCCCGCACTGGTGGCCGGCGGCGGCGTTGCCGGCTACGGCATCTACACCTTCCTCACCCGCCATGGCCTGATGCGTGGCGATGAAGGCGCGGTGCTGTTCCTGTGGGCCAGCGCGGGTGTGGTGGGGCTGCTGTGCTGGTTGTGGTTGAGCCTGCGCTATCTGCGCCGGGGCCGCGAGGGCCTGCGCTTGTCACCGGCGCTGCCATGGATCGGCCTGCTGCTGGGCACGCTGGCCGCGCTGGGTGTGGTGGGCGTTGTGCTTTTCAGCCTCTTCACCGGCAGCCCATGGCAGGTGCTGGGCTATCTGGTGCTGGGCGTACCGCTGCTGCTGCCATCGGCGCATCTGGTGTGGCTGCACGCGCGATGCTGAAACATCCGGCGCAGATAGCGCACGCTGAATTCACCCAAGCCCCTGCAATCCGGGCGTTTACGCTGCTGAATTTGCTGGGACAAGGCTTCTCAGGTACCTTTGCGACGCTGCCATGACCGTGGCAATAGGTACTTCCCTGAGCCAGGCGTTCCATGTATTGCCCCTTCTGCCAGCATACCGATACACGGGTCATCGATTCGCGCGTCTCCGAAGACGGCGCGACGATTCGCCGTCGGCGTGAGTGCGAGGCGTGCAACGAGCGCTTCAGCACCCTGGAAACCGTTGAACTGAAGTTGCCGGCCATCGTCAAGAGCGATGGCACCCGCGAAGCCTTCGATGCCCGCAAGGTGCGCGCTGGCTTCGACCGCGCGCTGCAGAAACGCGCCGTGCCCGAAGAGAAGATCGAAGCGGCGGTGCGTGCGGTGGTCCACCAGCTGCGCATCAGCGGCGAACGCGAAGTGCCGTCGATCAAGGTGGGCGAATTCGTGATGAACGAACTGCGCAAGCTCGATCATGTCGGCTATGTGCGTTTCGCTTCGGTGTACCGCAGCTTCGAGGACGTGGCCGATTTCCGCGAGGAGATCGAGAAGCTCGAACGCGACCTGCCTTCCAGTACCGAACAGCTGCAGCTGCTGGGCGATGTGATTGCCCTGACCAAGAAAAAGAAGGGCTGACGCCCCGGTAGTTGCCAACCTTGGTTGGCCAGATGGCACCATCCACTGGTGGGTGCCAACCGTTGGTTGGCACTGAAGGCCGCATGGCGTCGATCAACGCCAGCAGCGTTACCATGGCGCCATGAGCACATCGTTCACCGTCCTTGACCACCTGCACATGGCCAACGCGCTGCGCCTGGCCGAGCGCGCTGCCTATACCACCCGCCCCAACCCGATGGTCGGCTGCGTGATCGCCCACGGCGAACGCGTGGTCGGGCAGGGCTGGCACCAGCGTGCCGGCGGCCCGCATGCCGAAGTGTTCGCGCTGCGCGAAGCGGGCAACGAGGCGCGCGGTGCCACGGCCTACGTCACCCTGGAACCCTGCGCGCATTACGGCCGCACACCGCCATGCGCGTTGGCGCTCATCGAAGCGGGCGTGTCGCGCGTTGTCGCCGCGATGCGCGATCCGTTCCCCAAGGTCGATGGCGGTGGCTTCGATCTGCTGCGCAATGCCGGCATCGAGGTTGCCGAAGGGCTGATGGCCGCGCAGGCGCGCGAGCTCAACAAGGGCTTCCTGTCGCGCGTGGAGCGCAACCGCCCGTGGTTGCGGGTCAAGCTGGCGGCCAGTCTGGACGGTCGTACCGCGATGGCCGATGGCAGTTCGAAGTGGATCACCGGTCCGGCCGCGCGCGAAGACGTGCAGCACTGGCGTGCACGCGCCGGTGCGATCCTCACCGGCGCCGACACCGTGCTGGCCGACGATCCGATGCTGACCGTGCGCCTGCCCGGCGCCGACGTGGTGCCGCCGCTGCGCGTGGTGCTGGACAGCCGCCTGCGCTCGCTCGAATGCGCGCGTGTGCGCGAGGGTGGGGCACCCACGCTGTACCTGCATGATGCGGCGTTCAGTCCACCGGACGCGGCCGATGCCGGCTTTGCCAGCGTCGCGCTGCGCCACGGCCACCTCGACCTGGGCGCGGTGCTGTCACTGCTGGCCGAGCGCGGCATCAACGAAGTGCATACCGAAGCCGGCGCGACATTGGCCGGTGCGTTGCTGCGCGGTGGCTGGGTGGACGAGCTGCTGCTGTACCAGTCGCCGATACTGCTGGGCGACAGCGGTCGCCCGCTGCTGGCCGGTCTCGGCATCCACACGATGGACCAGCAGCATCGATTGCGCGTGGTCGATCAACGCCAGGTAGGCGACGATCTGCGCCTGCTGCTGCGGGTGTAAGGCGTCCGCCGGGCATGGCCGGGCGCTACCGGATTGATTCGCCGGCATGGCCCGGCGATGCAGGGACGTCGCCGGGCCGCGCGCGGCGGCACCTGACCAGGCCGTTCCATACGCCCTGCATACGCGCACGTA
>NZ_JBRRDR010000054.1:0-27090 GCF_056759755.1 Stenotrophomonas sp. STEN046 | reverse complement strand
GGGGCGGGGGGGGGGGGTTGGGGGGGGGGGGCCGCGGGGTGGGGCGCGGGGCAACGTGGCCCCCCGCTGGGACCCGGGCGGCCCGGCCCCGGCGAGCGCAGCGGCACGCAGCCTTCAATGGCCGCCGTCGAGCGCCTTCAGCTCACTCACCAGCGAGGCCGCCGCTTCGGCACCGTCGCCGTACAGCATGCGGGTGTTGTCAGCGTAGAACAGCGCGTTTTCGATCCCGGCAAAGCCGGTGCCGCGGCCCCGCTTGATCACCACCACGTTGCGCGCGTTGACCACATCCAGCACCGGCATGCCGTAGATCGGGCTGGCCGGATCGGTGCGCGCCACTGGATTGACCACGTCGTTGGCACCGATCACCAGCACCACGTCGGTGGTGGCAAATTCAGGATTGATGTCGTCCATGTCGGCGATCAGGTCGTAGGGCACGCCGGCCTCGGCCAGCAGCACGTTCATGTGCCCGGGCATGCGCCCGGCCACCGGGTGGATGGCGAACTTCACCTTCACCCCGCGCGTGATCAGGCGCTGCGCCAGTTCCCATATCTTGTGCTGGGCCTGGGCCACGGCCATGCCGTAGCCGGGCACGATCACCACCCGCTCGGCAAAACCCATCATCGCCGCCACGTCCGCCGCTTCGATCGGTTTCTGCGAACCGGCAATCGCCTGTGCTTCGCCGCCGGCGGTACCGCCGAAGTTGGAGAACAGCACGTTGCGGATCGGCCGGTTCATCGCCTTGGCCATCAGCCGGGTCAGCAGGATGCCGGCCGCACCGACCATCATGCCGGCGATGATCAGCGCTTCATTGCCCAGCACATACCCTTCAAACGACACGGCCAGGCCGGTGAACGCGTTGTACAGCGAGATCACCACCGGCATGTCGGCGCCACCGATCGGCAGCGTCATCAATACACCCAGCGCCAGGGCCAGTACGAAGAACGCAACGATGGCCCAGGTACTGAGCGTGCTGGCGGCGATGATGCCCAGCAGCACCACGGCCAGCGCCACCAGCAGATTCAGCGCCTGCTGCCCGGGCCAGGTCACGCGCTTGTCGAGGCGGCCATCGAGCTTGGCCCAGGCGATCACCGAGCCGGACAGCGACACCGCACCGATCGCGGCGCCGACCACGGCCAGCACCAGCACCGTGCCGGAGGGCTGCCGCGCGGCCAGATCGGCCAGTGCCTGTGCACTCCAGTGGCTGGTATCGCGGTTGGCCAGGAAGGCGTAGCGCAACAGCTCCACCGCGCCGATAGCCGCCGCCGAGCCACCGCCCATGCCGTTGTACAGCGCGACCATCTGCGGCATGTCGGTCACTGCCACCTTGCCGGCCGACCACCAGGCCAGGCCGGCACCGAGCAGCAGTGCCACCAGGATCAACGGCACGTTGTGCAGCTCGGGCAGGAAGAAGGTGGCCACCGTGGCCAGCAGCATGCCCAGCCCGGCCCAGCGGATGCCGCTGCGTGCGGTGACCGGTGAAGCCATGCGCTGCAGCCCGAGCAGGAACAGGGTGGCGGCGACGAGATAACTGGCCTTGACCAGCCAATCGAGCAGTTCGACGGTGCTGATGTTCAAGCCTGTGGCTCCTTCGATTCGTCCTTGCCGCCCTTGCGCACGCTCGGCTTGAACATTTCGAGCATGCGTGCGGTGACCACGTAGCCGCCGGCCGCATTGCCCGCACCCAGCACCACGGCGAGGAAGCCCAGGGCTTTCTCCAGCGGTGTCTGCGCGTGGCCCAGCACCACCATCGCGCCGATCAGCACGATGCCGTGGATGAAGTTGGACCCCGACATCAGCGGGGTATGCAGGATCACCGGCACCCGCGAAATGATCACGTGGCCGGCGATCGCGGCCAGCATGAAGATGTACAGCGCTACGAACCCGTCACTCACCGGCAACGCTCCTGCTCTGTCTTCGTCGCCCCATCATAACCACGGGCTGAACCCGGCGCGCGTCCGCGTCAACCGCAGCCCTGCTCACGCGTTGTCGATGGTGACCCCTGCCGAGGAACCGTACCCTGTGCTGGTGAGCAGCCCCCTTCCCCCAGCCACCGATGCCGATGCCGTTCCGGCTTCGCTGGAGGCCTTCCTGGCCAGCGTCGGGCCGCGCGCCTTCCGCTTCGCCGAGGCCGGCCTGCGCCAGCGCGATGACGCACTGGATGCGGTGCAGGATGCGTTGCTGCGCATGCTGGACTACGCCGACAAGCCGGCCGCCGAATGGGCGCCGCTGTTCTGGAGCATCCTTCGCCGCCGGGTGATCGATGTGCAGCGCCGCCGCCGTTTCCGCCTGCCGTTCTGGCGCGACAACCAGGATGCGGACGGTGGCCAGATCGACTGGGCCGACCCCGGCCCCGATCCGTCGCAGGCGCACGAGCAGCGCCAGCAGTACCAGCAGCTGGTGCAGGCCCTGCGCGACCTGCCGGCCCGCCAGCGCGAAGCGTTCACCCTGCGCGTGCTGCAGGACCTGGACGGCGCCACCACCGCCCGCGCCATGGGCTGCAGCGAAGGCGCGGTAAAGACCCATCTGGCACGCGCCCGACAGGCGCTGCAGCAGCAACTGGAGATGCACCCGTGAACCGTCCCCTGCCTTCCGATGACGCCCTGCGCAGCCTGCACGCGCAGTCGTTGCAGGCGCTTTCACCGGCCACCCTGGCACGCCTGCGCCGGGCCCGCCATGCAGCCGGCCCGGCACATGCGGGTCGCTGGCGCTGGTGGTTGGCCAGCGCCTGTTCGCTGGTGATCGCACTGGGCATCGGCATCCAGTTCGTCGGCCCCGGCGATCATCCCGGAGCGGCCACCCCTCCCAGCGTGGCCGCAGAAGAAGACAATGGCGTGCTGTACGACGAGAATCCCGATCTGTACCTGTGGCTGGGCGACAACGACCTGGCGATGGAGTGAACCATGTTGCGACGTCCCACCCTGCCCCTGTTGATCCTCCTGACCCTGCTGTCGGCTGCTCCTGCGCTGGCGCTGGCGCAGGCCGCTGCACCGGTACCGGCACCTTCCCCTTCCACGCGGCAGTTGCCGCTGGCACCGCTGCCGGGCTGGGAGCAGTTGACGCCCGCGCAGCGCGAAGCCCTGCTGGCGCCGCTGCGCGACCGCTGGAACGGGGCCGACCCCGCACAGCGCCAGCGCATGCTGTCGCATGGGCAACGCTGGCAGTCGATGAGCCCGGAAGAACGTGACAAGGCCCGGCGCGGCCTGCGCCGCTTCGAGCACATGAGCCCGGAGCAGCGCGAACAGGCGCGCGCCCTGTTCGGCCAGATGCGCGGACTGCCGCCGGCACAGCGCGATGCCCTGCGCGACCGCTGGTCTCAGATGACCCCGGACGAACGCAGGGACTGGGTGCGCGACAACCCACCGCCGGCAAAGCCGCGGTAACGCGGTAGCGCCGGGCCGTGCCCGGCACGCGCAGCATCCGCCGGGCGCGGCCCGGCGCTACCGGATCAGGCCTGCCAGCGGGTCTTGGCCAGCAGTTCGTCGTCCCAGTCGAAGACGCGTTCACCGTCACGCACGAACAGGGCGGCGAAGTTCATCAGATTGCGCGCGTACATCTCACTGGCCTGGGTCGCGCCACGGCTGGCCAGGCCCAGCGGCCCATCGATGCTCACCCCGTTGTGCTCGATGCATTGACCCGGTTCGGTCAGTGCGCAGTTGCCACCGCTCTCGGCGGCCAGATCAACGATCACGCTGCCCGGTGACATGCCCTCCACCATCGCCGCGGTGACAATCGTCGGCGCCGGGCGCCCGGGTACGGCGGCGGTGCAGATCACCACGTCCACGCCGCGCAGGTGGTCGCCCAGGCGTCGCTGCTGTTCGGCACGTTCCTCATCGGTCAGCGCGCGCGCGTAACCGCCCTCGCCCGCTGCGCTCACGCCCAGGTCAAGGAAGCGGGCACCCAGTGACTGGATCTGCTCGCGGGTTTCCGGGCGCACGTCGAAGCCTTCCACCTGCGCACCCAGCCGGCGTGCGGTGGCGATGGCCTGCAGACCGGCCACGCCGGCCCCGATCACCAGCACCTTGGCCGGGCGCACGGTACCGGCGGCGGTGGTCAGCATCGGGAAGAAGCGCGGCGCACGTTCGGCCGCGATCAACGCCGCCTTGTAGCCGGCCATGCCGGCCTGGGAGCTGAGCACGTCCATGGCCTGCGCACGGGTGGTACGTGGCAGCTGCTGCAGCGGGAACAACAGCAGGCGATCATCGTTGGCCAGGGTGGCCAGTGCCGGGTCGCTGGCCGGCGTGAGCAGGCCGACCACGCAGGCACCGGGCTTGAGCTGGGCCAGTACCTGCGCCGCAGGCGCCTGCACGCACAGCAGGATGTCGATCTCGCCCCAACGGCCGGCATCGAAGGCGCGAGCGCCCGCATCGTCATAGGCGGCATCGGGGAAGCCCGCGGCCAGGCCGGCACCGGCTTCGTACCAGACCGTGATGCCCAGCGCACCGAGCTTGCGCGCCGTTTCCGGCGTCAGCGCAACGCGCCGTTCGCCCGGCGCGGTCTCCTTGATCCCCAGCAACGCCACGGCCATGCAGATTCCCGCTGATCGGTGAGTGGGTCCGATCCTAGCAGGCGTACGCGGCTCAGTGCAGGGTCGCCCCACCCGGGTCCAGGCGGTCGAGCACGCCCTGCATGGCGCTGTCGAACGCACCATCGTCCACATGCGGACGCAGGCGGCCCAGCCGCACCATCACCGCCAGTTCTTCCGGCGAGGCCACGCAGAAGCGCACGCCACGCCGATTGACGAACAGCAGGCGCGATGAAATCGGGCTGATCCAGGACAGCTTGCCGGCCTGCACCTTGCCATCCTTGTCGACGAAGTCCAGCCAGTTGCCGATCGCCATCTGGCGGAAGCGGTCGGCATCGGCATTGTCGAAATCTTCGGTGTTGAACGTGCTGCCCAGTTCCACCGCCGGAGTTTCCGGTGCCGGCGGCGCCGGCAGCACCACCTGCGGCAGTTCCGGCAGCGCGCGCTGCAGCTCCGGGCGCGACTCGGCAATGCCCTGCAGCGTGTCATGCAATGCATCGATGGCGGCGGTGGCGGCATCGCCATGCACACCCACGCTGGCAAACACCTTGGCCAGCACCGGCTGCCAGGCCTGCAGCCATGGCTTGCCGATGATCTGGCGGCGGGCCTCGGCCACTTCTTCCAGCAGCCCATCGCCCAGGTTCAACGCCTCGGCAACCGATGCCCCTTCCTCGCCCTCGCGCAGCAACGCCAGCGTCAGGTGATGCTGCCAGGGCTGACGCAGGAACTCGGCCATGGCCGACGGCAGGGTTGCATCGGCGATGCGGCGGTCCAGCTCGGCACTGGCACGGGTACGGGCCATTTCCAGCTTTTCCTGCCCGCGCTGGGTTTCAGCGGCGCGGCGCTCGGCGATTTCCACCCGACGCCGGTGCTGCACCAGGAAATCGCGGAATTCCTCTTCCAGGGTCAGGAAGATCGCAAGGTTCTCGTTGAACTCGGCCACCAGCCGTTCGACGATTTCTTCCACCTTGGCCATCAGCATGCGTTCGGCCTGGCTTTCACCGGTGTTGCCCTCGCAGGCCTCGGCCAGCGAGTTGAGCAGCTTGCGCGCCGGGTGGGTCTTCTGCACGAACATGCGGCGGTCAAGCATCGCCACCTTCACGAACGGCACCACCAGGCGACCGATCAGCTCACGCGAGCGGCCCTCCAGTTCGCGCTCATCCAGCATCACGTCGAACAGCATGCCGACCAGGTCGATGGCATCTTCATCCTGCGCGTCCAACCGGGTCTGGCCGGGTTCCACACCGAGCCGGGTGGCGCTGGACAGCACTTCACTCTTCAGCCGCTGCGCCAGTGATTCGCCGTCTTCGCCGATCGCCGCACGCAGGGTCGCGCTGGGCGTGGCCTGCAGCAGCGACAGCACCGACATCATCTCTCGCTGGCTCAACGGGCGGTGCTGGCCGACCGCAACCTGCGCGGCGGACGTAGCATCCTCACGCACATGGCGGGTCTGCTGCAGCAGCTCGTGCAGCGCCTCCAGCAGCATGCCCTGCTGTCCGGAATAGGCCTCACCGGGGGCCCCTTCTTCGCCGCCGCCATGCTGCTGCATGTGACCACGACGTTCGGACCAGCGCGCGGCAAAGCGCTGCGCCCAGGCCGGGGCGGCCTGTTCTTCATCGTTGAATTCGTTGTCGACCCCTGGCGCCGTCCGCTGCTCGACCAGGTCATCCAGGCCATGCACCGCGTGCTGCGCCGGGGCGGCCGACAGCGGGCGGCGCGGGGCCCCCATCTGCGACATGACACCGGCGGCGGCCAGGTGCTCGTCCAGTTTCTCGTAGATACGGCCGACCGGCGCGCGCATGTCGCGCTCGCACAGTTTGATCAGCACCAGATGCACTTCCGGCGCCAGCTCACAGCCGGAAAAGGCTTCGTGGATGGCCACGCCCAGGTGCTCGGGACTGATCGGATTGAGGTCGGCATCCAGTTCGATACCACCGCCCAGCCAGCCCAGGCGCCGGTCGAGCCGCGCCAGCACCGGCTTGAAGTCACGCAGCAGCACGGTCGCGAAGTTGCGCACGGCCAACCGCGACTCCAGCACGTGTTCGGGCAGCAGGCTCAGGCCATCCTCGGCCTGGCCGGACAGGGTGACCTCGGCAGACAGCGGCTCGCCGGCTGCCAGGCCTGCCCAGGCCCGCCCAAGATGGCCAGCGAACGCACCTGCGATCTCATCACGGCGACGGCGCAGCTCGCGCATCGCGTCCAGGAACAGCAACTGCGACGAGCCGGCGTTGCCGGCACGGTCGAACAGGGCATCATCGAAACGGGCCAGTGCCGCCCCGAAGGCCTGGCACAACGCCGGCAGGACGATGTCCCGGGCAAGCTGAAGCTGGGCCGGGTCTCGGCCCGGCGACCCCATCGGAGTGGGCGCGCTCATCATTCGGGAAGGCTCCCCACCTTCTCTGGTGCGACAGACAACATGGACATCGCGAAGGCCGGTACACCCCATGTACCGGTCCCTCGATGGTAGGCCGGCCAGCCCATCACGGACAGTGAAACAGTCCTCACTTCAAACCTCATGACCGGCGGCCCGGCAGTACCTCGTATCGTAAGCCGTGCGGGGCCTGCGAGGCGAGGGGAAGCGGTGCTCCGTGAACCGCCAGTGGCATGATGTTCATCACAGTTTGCTATTCAGGGGTCTGACGCGACACAAACGGCGTCAGCTACCGCCCCGACTATAATCAGCGACCCGTGACGACCGGTTCATACTCCATGCCAGACCCTGCCGCCCTGCTAGCCCTGGATGCCCGCCGCTCGGTGCCCTCGCGGCAACTGGGTGAACCCGGGCCGGACCCGGCCACCCTGCAGCGGATGCTGGCATCGGCGGTGCGCGTGCCCGACCACGGCAAGCGCGTGCCGTTCCGGTTCCTGAAGATCGCCGGCGATGCACGTCACACTCTTGGCGACTTCCTGGCCGAGCGCAGCCGCCAGCGCGACCCGCATGCCGGCGACGCCGTTTTCGAGAAGGACCGCCAGCGCTTCAGTCACGCCCCGCTGGTGATCGTGGTGGTGGCCAGCCCACGCCCGGATCCGAAGGTGCCCGCCCAGGAACAGCTGATGACTGCCGGCTGCGTGTGCTTTGCCTTGCTGCAGGCGGCACAGGCACTGGGCTTCGGCGCGCAGTGGCTGACCGCCTGGATGGCCTTCGACCCGGCTGTGCAGGCCCATCTGGGGCTGTCAGAGGGCGAAGGCATCGCCGGCTTCATCCATATCGGCACCCCCAGGGCGGACGTGCCCGAGCGCGAGCGCCCGGACCCGATGACGCTGCTGCGTGACTGGACCCCGCCGGCATGAGCCTGGCGGTTCCCCCTTCGCTGTACCTGGTCGACGCCAGCATCTATGTGTTCCGTGCCTGGCATTCGCTGCCGGACGAATTCCAGGACAGCCAGGGCTGGCCGACCAACGCGGTGCATGGCTTCGCCCGTTTCCTGCTGGACCTGCTGGAGCGCGAGCGCCCACAGCACATCGCCATCGCTTTCGACGAAGCGCTCGACAGCGGCTTCCGCCATCGCCTGTACCCGGCCTACAAAGCCAATCGCGACCCGGCACCGGAAGCGCTCAAACGCCAGTTCGTGCACTGCAAGGCCCTGTGCGCAGCGTTGGGCCTGTCGGTGCTGGCACACCACGATTACGAGGCCGACGATCTGATCGGCAGTGCCCTGCACGAGCACCGGCACAGTCATCGCGGAGTGATCATCTCCGCCGACAAGGATCTCTCGCAGCTGCTGCTCGACCACGACGAGCAGTGGGATTACGCCCGCAACCAGCGCTGGGACGTGGCCGGGGTGAAAGCGCGGCATGGCGTGCACGCGCACCAGATCGCCGACTACCTGGCGCTGTGCGGTGATGCGGTCGACAACATTCCGGGCATCAGCGGTGTCGGGGCCAAATCGGCAGCCGTGCTGCTGGCCCATTTCGGCAGCATGGACGTACTGTACGAACGCCTGGACGAAGTGCCCTTCCTGCGCCTGCGCGGCGCCGCCCAGATGGCGGTACGCCTGCGCGAGCAGCGCGAGCATGCGCAGTTGTGGCGCCAGTTGACCACCATCGCCCTGGATGCGCCGCTGGAGGGCTGCCAGCCGGGCATGCCGCGTCTGGCGGCGGACCCCGAGCTGCTGGGCGGCCTGTGCCAGACCCTGCGCTTCGGCCCGATGACCCGTCGCCGCCTGTTCAGCGCGGCCGGCGTTTCCGAGCCCGTTTCCACTCCCTCTTTCTCCAGTTCCGGCGAGCCCGCATGAGCCAGCGCAACACAGAAGCACCGCGTGTCGTCTACGAAGGCAAATACCAGCGCATGGTCGTGCGCGGCACCTGGGAATACAGCGAGCGCACCCACGCCGGTGGCCTGGCCGCGATCATCATCGCCGTCACCCCCGAAGACAACGTGCTGTTCGTTGAACAGTTCCGGGTACCGCTGCAGGCGCCCACCATCGAGATGCCGGCCGGGCTGGTCGGCGATATCGATGCCGGTGAGTCGATTGAAGTCTCCGCCGTGCGCGAACTTGAAGAAGAGACCGGCTGGACCGCCGAGCACGCCGAAGTGCTGATGATCGGCCCGACCTCTTCCGGCGCCAGCAGCGAGAAGATCGCCTTCGTCCGTGCCACCGGCCTGCGCCGTATCGGCGAAGGTGGCGGCGATGACAGCGAGGACATCACCGTGCACGAGATTCCGCGCACGCAGGCGGCGGCATGGCTGGTGCAGAAGATGGCCGAGGGCTACCAGGCCGATGCCAAGCTGTGGGCCGGGCTGTGGATGATCGAGCACCACCTGGACGGGCGGCCCCGTGGCTGACGCCGGCCTGCACCCGCTGCCGGCCCTGCTCGACGCCCACGATCCGGCGCTGTACACGATCCATCGGCCGCAGGGCGCCTCGCCGTTCCTGCTGCTGGCCGACCATGCCGGCCAGCAGCTGCCGCGTGCGCTGGGCGATCTTGGGTTGCCGCAGGCCGAGCTGGACCGCCATATCGGCTGGGACATCGGCATTGCAGGCACCACGCGCGCATTGGCCGGCCTGTTGGATGCATGGGCCATCGAGCAGACCTATTCGCGGCTGCTGATCGACTGCAACCGGCCACTTGCCTCACCCACCCTGATCCCCGAGGTCAGCGATCACACCGTGGTGCCGGGCAATGCCGGATTGTCACCGGCCCAGCGGCAGCAGCGCATTGATGCCATCCACGCGCCCTACCACGCCCGCATCGATGCGGAACTGGATGCGCGCCGCGATGCCGCGCGGCCCACGCTGCTGGTGATGATGCACAGTTTCACCCCGGCGATGAATGATGTGCAGCGCCCCTGGCACGCCGGCGTGCTGTACCACCAGGACACACGCTTTGCCCACGCACTGCTGCACGCGCTGCGCGAAGAAGGCGACCTGGTAGTGGGCGACAACGAACCGTATTCGGTCAACAGCAGCAGCGACTACGCGGTGCCGGTGCATGGCGAAGGTCGCGGCCTGGCGCACGTGGAGCTGGAAATCCGCCAGGATCTGATCGCCGATGCGGCCGGGCAGCAGGCCTGGGCCGAAAGGTTGGCGCGGATCTTCAGCGCGTTGCAGCCGGAGTTGTTGGCGTTCGGATGACCCCATCCACGCATGGCGTGGATCTACTGGAAAAGGCAGCGCCGGGCATGGCCCGGCGCCACCGGATCATCGCAACGTTGGCGCATCCATCCACGGGAAGGGCTTGAAGGGGCGCACCTGCAGCGTCGCGCCAATGGCGGCGAAGTCATCCTTGATCGCCTGCGCACGGTTGCGATCCAGCCCTTCACCGAGCGTCAACGGCAATGAGCGGCAGCGCGCCAATGCTTCGCCTACCGGGATTTCCAGCACGTGCGCCACGCGCTGGGCCACGGCTTTGACCTGTGCCTCGGGACACGCGCCCAGCATCAGATCGAAGGACGCGAAGATGCCCGTACCTACACCGGCGCCGCGCGCAGCCGCCTGTTCCTCAGCACCCGCTTCGCCCAGTGCCTCGTCGATGCCATCGACCTGCTGGAACGCGTCGTACTCGTGGTAGTACGCCAGCGCCTGCGCGTACTCGGCCAGGGTGGACAGCGGACGCTGCCGCTTCTGCACGTCGAGCACGTCGGCGAAGGTTGCCGGCTCCAGGTAGGTGGACAGACCCAGCGCGCGCGCCGCAGAAGGCACCTCACTGTCATCGTCGAAGGCGGTCTCCTCGTCGGGCGGCAACCAGAAGCGCGCCTGCAGCAGGTCACCGTCGGTGGCGTGCACCCAGCCGAAAGACGCATACACCACGTCGTCGTCGTTGCAGTCGGCAAAGGCGCGCAGGGTCTGTTGCAGGTCCAGCAGCTCGATCATGCTTCGTTGGCCAGGTCCGGGCGGGACCGGCAGTCTACCGGTGCCGCCGGACGCAGGCCCAGCGCGATGACCACACCGAGTGCCGCGAACAACGCCGCACCGTACTGCGCGTTGACCATGCCCTGCAGCGCATCCGCACTGGTCGCCGCCTGCGCGCCACGCGCTGCATTGGCCACCATCACCAGCACCGCCAGGCCCAATGCACCGCCAATCTGCTGCGCGGTGGCGGCCATGCCCGAGGCCACGCCCTGCTGCGGCCCCGGCACGCCCTGCCCGGCGACGATCCACATCGCCGTCCAGCTCATGCCCTGGCCGATGCTGAGCACCACGATCCCCGGCAGCAACGGCCAGTAGCTGGCGCCCTGCGGCATCGCCACTGCGACGCCTGCGATGCCCACCGCGCCCGCCGCGAAGCCCCAGGCCAGCACCTGCCGCGGTGAGCGACGGTGCAGCATGCGTTCGGCGATGCGGATGCCGAAGGTGCACACCACCGTCGGCAGCAGGAACGCCAGCCCCGCCTGCAGCGGGCTCCATCCGTAACCATCCTGGAAGTACAGCGCCAGGAAGTAGTACTGCACGCCGTAGCTGCTCATGAACGCGAAGGTCAGGCCAAGTGCCGCGCGCAGGCCGGGCAGGCGCAGCAGCGCGAACTGCATCAGCGGGTCGCGGCTGCGTTTTTCGATCTGCACGAACACCGTCAGCAGTACGGCTGACAGCAGCAGGCAGATGAGCGTGGCCGGCGCGGTCCAGCCCCATTCCGGGCCCTGCACCAGGGTGGTTACCAGCAGGCTGCCGCCGACGGTGACGGTGAGGCAGCCGGCCAGATCGAAGGAACGGCCGCGCACACGTGGGCCGTCAGCGGGCAACCAGGCCCCGGCCGCAGCGGCACAGGCGGTAGCCAACGGCACGATCACCGCCAGTACCGCCGGCCAGCCGAATGCCTGCGTCAGCACGCCCCCCAGCAACGTGCCCAGCGCCAGCCCGACCGCGCTGGCCATGCTCCAGATCGCCAGGGCACGGTTGCGCACCGGGCCCTCGGCATACAGCGTGTTGATCAAGGCCAGCGTGGCCGGAAACAACAACGCCGCACCGACACCCTGCGCGGCCCGGGCGACGATCAGCAGTGTGGCATTGGGCGCCAGCGCCCCCAGCAGCGAAGCGAGTGCGAACAGCAGCATCCCCAGCCGGTAGAAGCGGCGGCGGCCAAGCAGATCGGCAGCGCGCCCGCCCAGCAGCAGGCTGCCGCCGGAGGCCACCGTGTAGGCACTCACCACCCATTGCAGCTGCTGCGCGTTGATCTGCAGCGCGCGCCCCATGTCATGCAGGGCGACAAAGATGATGGTGGCATCCAGGGCGATGATCAGCTGCGCGGTGGCCAGCAGGGCCAGCGCCCAGCGCGGATGTTTGAGGGGAGGCATGCGGCAGCCGGCTTGAGGGGGGACGGCAGTCTCATTCATGCGGCGCAATCAATAAACCCCTTCACCACTATATCTGTCATGATTTTTTGCATGAATGGATCCTCGATCGACCTCAACGCAGTCCGCATGCTGGTGCAGGTGGCCGAAGCCCGCAGTTTCACTGTCGCCGCCGGCCAGCTCGGCCTGAGCCAATCGGGACTGTCGCGTGCCATCAGCCGGCTTGAAGCGATGCTGGGGGTGAAACTGCTGCAGCGGAACACCCGCAACGTGGCGCTGACGCCCGATGGCCAGCAGTTCGTCGAACAGGTCACGCCATTGCTGTCCGGACTGGAAGATGCCGAGCGGCAGCTGGCCGACCGACCGTGCATGCCCTCAGGCACGCTGAAGATCAGCGCGCCGTCGATGTTCGGGCGCAGGGTGCTGGTGCCACTGCTGGCACCGCTGCTCGCGCGCCATCCACAGTTGCAGGTGGAAGCGGTGCTCAGCGACCGTCTGGTCGATCTGGTCGAGGAAGGCTTCGATGCGGCGTTGCGCACCGGTACCATCGCCGACCAGCGCATCATCGCGCGGCCGTTGCGGCCGCTGCGCTGGGTGACCGTTGCCAGCCCGGACTACCTGGCCCGGCACGGCGCACCGGCCGACGTGGCCGCACTGCAGGCTCACGCATGCCTGGCCGTACGCAACCTGCGCAGCGGCCGGCTGGTCGACTGGCAGTTCCTGCAGGACGGCCAGCTGCGTGAGTTCACCCCGCCCACGCGGATGGTGTTCGACTGCGGCGATCCGCTGGTGGAAGCGGCCATCGCTGGCATCGGCATCGTGCAGGTGATGGATTTCGCGGTCGCCGACGCGTTGGCAGATGGCCGCCTGCAACGGGTGCTGCAACCGTTCGAAGGCCGCACCCGGGCGCTGTCGTTGATCCATCCCCCCTCACGGCAGCATTCACCCAAACTGCAGGTGCTGGCCGACGCGTTGCTGGCCGGCGACTGGTAGATCCGCGCCATGCGTGGATGACGTTCCGGAGCTGGGTCTGGTAGCGCCGGGCCGTGCCCGGCGAGCCGCGGCGCGGCGGCGGGACGGAATGCCGCCGGGCATGGCCCGGCGCTACCAATCCAGCGTTGCCGGCCAGCGGCCGGCACTACCCTCAATCAGGCAAAGCTATCCGTCGCGCGCACCAGCGCGTCAACGTTCTCGGCTTCGAACGCCGAATGTCCCGACGCCGGCGTGATTTCCAGCTTCGCTTTCGGCCATGCCTTGGTCAGGTCCCAGGCGTTGGCCAGCGGGCAGACCACGTCGTAGCGGCCGTGCACGATCACGCCGGGGATGTCGGCGATGCGGTGCGCGTCGCGCAGCAGCTGGTCTTCCACTTCGAAGAAGCCACCGTTGACGAAGTAGTGGTTCTCGATGCGTGCGAAGGCCAGCGCGAAGTGCGGGTCTTCATGGCTGTTGATGAAGTCATCATCGACATGCAGGAAGCTGGTCGCACCTTCCCACACCGCCCAGGCCTTGGCTGCGTCCAGCCGGGTTGCTTCATCTTCGCTGGTCAGCCGGCGATGGAAGGCCGAGATCAGGTCGTGGCGCTCAACCGCCGGGATCGGCTTCAGGTAGTGCTCCCACGCATCCGGGAACAGGCGGTTGGCGCCTTCCTGGTAGAACCATTCCAGCTCCCAGCGGCGCAGCATGAAGATGCCGCGCAGGACCAGTTCGGTCACGCGCTGCGGGTGGGTTTCGGCGTAGGCCAGCGCCAGGGTCGAGCCCCAGCTGCCGCCGAACACCTGCCAGCGATCAACCTTCAGATGCTCACGCAGCTTTTCGATATCGGCGACGAGGTCCCAGGTGGTGTTGTCCACCAGGTCGGCATGCGGCGTGGAACGCCCGGCGCCGCGCTGGTCGAACAGGATGATGCGGTACTTGGCCGGGTCGTGGAACTGGCGCATCTTGTCGCTGCAGCCGCCACCGGGACCACCGTGCAGCATCACCACCGGCTTGCCATCCGGATTGCCGCACTGTTCGAAGTACAGCGTGTGGCGGTCGTCGACCTTCAGGGTGCCGACGTCATAAGGGGTGATGGCGGGGTACAGCGTACGCATGCTTGCAGCTCCGTGATGGTGCCCTGCCTGTGGCAGGAGAACCTCCATTCTAGGCCGGTCGCTGGCCCAGGGTGACCCGGTCACGCTGCTCCAGATCCTGCCAGGTCTGCACCTGGCTGAAAGCGGCCGCCTCGAACAGCGCGCGGATCGCCCCGCCCTGGTCCCAACCATGCTCGATCAACAGCCAGCCACCGGGCTGCAGGTGCGCGATGCCGCCGGCGACTATCCGGCGGATGTCATCCAGCCCATCCACGCCCGATGCCAGTGCGGTGGCCGGTTCGAAGCGCAGGTCACCCTGTTGCAGATGCGGGTCGTCGCTGGCGATGTACGGTGGGTTGCTGGCGATCAGGTCGAAGCGTGCGCCCTGCAGCGGCGCATACCAGTCGTGCCCTCCCTCGGCGAAACGCACGTTGCCCAGCGCATTGCGCAGGGCGTTGCGTGCCGCTACCGCCAATGCAGCGGCGCTGGCGTCGGTGGCCAATACCTGGGCCAGCGGGCGCTCGCTGGCCACGGCCAGGGCGATCGCACCACTGCCGGTGCCGAGATCGGCCACCTGCAGCGCGCACTCCTGCGGCAGGCGTTCCAGCGCCAGTTCCACCAGCAGCTCGGTTTCCGGCCGCGGGATCAGCGTTGCCGGGTCCACGTCCAGGTCCAGGGTCCAGAAGCCACGACGGCCGGTCAGGTAGGCAACCGGCTCACCGGCCACGCGGCGGGCCAGCAGCGCCTCGAAGGCAGCCAGATCGGCAGCCGGCAGCGGATCGGTGGCATGCGCGAACAGCCAGCTGCGCGGGCGTTGCAGCACGTGCAACAGCAGCAGTTCGGCCTCGTGGCGGGCATCGATGCCGCCCAGGCGGGCACTGGCGTCGGTCACGACCTGGCGCAGCGCGGGTTCGGATTTGAAGGACATTCCGCAATTGTAGAGCCGAGCCCACGCTCGGCCGTTCCAGAGGCAGCCGGGCACAGGCTCGGCGCTGCACAGCGCTGGAATCTGTTCAGGTTTCGTCGCACTGGATCGCACTGGATAAGGAGGAACTATTGGCCGCATTCAGCCGTTCCGCAAGATTTTCCTTGTCATACAATCAGTTGCAGGATGGATCGCGCGATATTCATCGCTGGCTCATTCCTTTTTGATAGATTGCATCTATTGAATTGATGAAATCAATGCATTGTCTTTATCGCAAGCGAGCCGGTAACCTAGCTCCTGTCGATTCACCCACCCCCTTCACCCAGAGGAAAAACGATGTCCCTGATCAACACCCAGATCCAGCCGTTCGAAGCCAACGCTTACCTGAATGGCGAGTTCATCAAGGTTTCCGACAGCACCCTGAAGGGCCAGTGGTCGGTCCTGATCTTCATGCCGGCAGCGTTCACCTTCAACTGCCCGACCGAGATCGAAGACGCCGCTGACCATTACGCCGAATTCAAGAAGGCCGGCGCCGAGGTCTACATCGTCACCACCGACACCCACTTCTCGCACAAGGTGTGGCACGAAACCTCGCCGGCTGTCGGCAAGGCCCAGTTCCCGCTGGTCGGCGATCCGACCCACCAGCTGACCAACGCCTTCGGCGTGCACATTCCGGAAGAAGGCCTGGCCCTGCGCGGCACCTTCATCATCAACCCGGAAGGCGTGATCAAGACCCTGGAGATCCACTCCAACGAGATCGCCCGTGACGTGTCCGAGACCCTGCGCAAGCTGAAGGCTGCCCAGTTCACCGCCGCCAACCCGAACCAGGTGTGCCCGGCCAAGTGGAAGGAAGGCGAAAAGACCCTGACCCCGTCGCTGGACCTGGTCGGCAAGATCTAAAGCGCTACCGGGCTGCCGTGGCCCCACGCCACGGCACGCCCTTCATCCCCGTGCCGGTCCCCCCGCCGGCGTGGGGGTGAACCCAAGACGGCCGCGCCCGCATCGCCCCTTCCACAGGTCCGCGCTGCCCTCTTGGGTTCACCCCTACCCCCTGCTGGTCCGCTACCTTCTACAGCGGTGCCACGCTCCCGTTTTGCCTGAAGCCAGGAGAAGACCATGTTGGATGCCAACCTGCAGTCGCAGCTGAAGACCTATCTGGAGCGCGTGACCCGCCCGATCCAGATCACCGCGCACGCCGACGATGGCGCCAAGTCGCAGGAAATGCTGGAACTGCTGCAGACCCTGGACGGCCTGTCGGACAAGATCTCGCTGCAGGTGGTGCGCGATGGCCAGGGCCGCGTGCCCTCCTTCGACCTGGGCACCCCGGGCCAGGACATCCACCTGACGTTCGCCGGCCTGCCGATGGGCCACGAGTTCACCTCGCTGGTGCTGGCGCTGCTGCAGGTCGGTGGCCATCCGTCCAAGGCCACCGCCGAGCTGATCGAGCAGGTGCAGAACCTGGAAGGCGACTACCGCTTTGAAACGTACTTCTCGCTGTCCTGCCAGAACTGCCCGGACGTGGTGCAGGCGCTGAACCTGGCCGCGGTGCTCAACCCGCGCATCCAGCATGTGGCCATCGACGGCGCCCTGTTCCAGGACGAAGTCGAGAAGCGCGAGATCATGTCGGTGCCGACGGTGTACCTGAACGGTGCGGTGTTCGACCAGGGCCGCATGACCCTGGAACAGATCGTGGCCAAGCTGGACACCAACGCCAGCAAGCGCGATGCCGAGAAGATCGCCGCCAAGGACGCCTTCGACGTGCTGGTGGTGGGCGGTGGCCCGGCCGGCGCTGCGGCCGCGATCTACGCTGCACGCAAGGGCATCCGCACCGGTATCGCCGCCGAGCGTTTCGGTGGCCAGGTGCTGGACACCATGGCGATCGAGAACTTCATCTCGGTGAAGGAAACCGAAGGCCCGAAACTGGCCGCAGCGCTGGAACAGCACGTCCGCGAGTACGAGGTGGACATCATGGACCTGCAGCGCGCCAGCGCGCTGGTGCCGGCCGGTGAAGACGGCCTGGTGCAGGTGCAGCTGGAGAACGGCGCGGTGCTGAAGTCGCGTTCGGTGATCCTGTCCACCGGCGCGCGCTGGCGGCAGATGAACGTGCCGGGCGAAGACCAGTACCGCAACAAGGGCGTGGCCTACTGCCCGCACTGCGATGGCCCGCTGTTCAAGGGCAAGCGCGTGGCGGTGATCGGCGGCGGCAATTCCGGCGTCGAGGCGGCCATCGACCTGGCCGGCATCGTGTCGCATGTAACGCTGTTGGAATTCGATGCCAGCCTGCGCGCCGATGAAGTGCTGCAGAAGAAGCTGCGCAGCCTGGCCAACGTCACCGTCCTGACCAACGCACAGACCACCGAAGTGCTGGGCGACGGCAGCCGGGTCAACGGCCTGGTCTACAAGGACCGCGTCGGTGGCGATTCCCATCGCGTCGAACTGGAAGGCATTTTCGTGCAGATCGGCCTGCTGCCCAACACCGAATGGTTGAAGGACACCGTGGCACTTTCCCCGCGCGGCGAGATCGTCATCGATGACCGCGGGCAGACCAGCCTGCCGGGTGTATTCGCCGCAGGTGATTGCACGACGGTACCCTACAAGCAGATCATCATCGCCATGGGCGCCGGCTCGACTGCCGCGCTGAGCGCCTTCGACCACCTGATCCGCTCGTCTGTTCCCAAGAGCAGCGGTGCGGTGGCCGAAGCTGCCTGATTCAACGTTCCCGGTCCATCGGGGCGCCATTAGCCTGCTGGGTAAGCCATGCCGGTCGATTACCCCGAGAGGTCTAAGGATGAACCTGCGTGACCTGAAATACCTGGTGGCCCTGGCCGATCACAAGCACTTCGGCCGGGCCGCCGCCTCCTGTTTCGTCAGCCAACCCACGCTGTCGACCCAGATCCGCAAGCTGGAAGAGGAACTGGGCCTGCCGCTGGTGGAACGCGCGCCACGCAAGGTGATGCTGACCCCCGCCGGGCAGGAAGCAGCCGCGCGGGCACGGGTGATCGTGGCCGAGGTGGAGCAGTTGAAGGAAGCGGCGCGCCGCAGCCGCGATCCGGAAGCCGGCACCGTGCGCCTGGGGATCTTCCCGACCCTGGGGCCGTACCTGTTGCCGCATGTGATTCCGCGCATCCGCTCGCGTTTTCCCGAACTGGAACTGCTGCTGGTCGAAGAAAAGAGCGATGTCCTGCTGGAGCGCCTGCGCGAGGGCAAGCTCGATGCAGCGCTGTTGGCCCTGCCCGTAGTGGACGACCAGCTGCATCCCGAATTCCTGTTCGAGGAACCCTTCCTGCTGGCCGTGTCAGGCCGCCACCCGCTGGCCGGGCGTGAGCATCTGGACGTGCAGGAACTGGCCACGCAGAAGCTCCTGCTGCTGGAAGATGGCCACTGCCTGCGTGACCAGGCGCTGGAAGTCTGCCGCCTGTTCGGCGCCAACGAAAAATCCGAATTCCGCGCCACCAGCCTGGAAACGCTGCGCCAGATGGTTGCCGCCGACGTTGGCATCACCCTGCTGCCGAGCCTGTCGGTGCAGCCGCCGGTGCCACGTTCGAACAACATCCGCCTGCTCGATTTCATCGGCGAAGGCCGTCCCAGCCGTCGTATTGCCATGGTCTGGCGTCGCAGTTCAGCGATGAACGGGTTCCTGATGGAGCTTGCCAACCAGTTCAAGGGCCTGCCGCAGGCACTGTTTACGCTGGAAGCCCTGGCAGCCCCGATCAACGATGCCCCCGCCCCGTCCGCGCCGGTGCTGAACGGCTGAGACACCGCAACCGGGCACTGCAACCGCCGGGAGTCGATTCCGGCCGCATTTGTCCCCACAATACAGTCAGGCGGCGCCAGCAGGTGCCGCCTTTTGCATGGCTTTCAACCAAGGAGCGTCACCATGAACACCGCCAGCGGCCTGCCGCCGTCGATCACCGTTTCAACCCTCGACATGGACCGCCTGGACGCCATGCTCGAGTCTCCGGCAAACAACCAGACACCGGCCGCGCGTGCGCTCGCCGATGAACTCAACCGGGCCAACGTGGTGCCGGTGGACCAGATTCCCGAAGGCATCGTCATGATGCATTCGCGCGTGGAGTGCGAAGATGAAGTGTCGGGCGAAAAGCACGTCCTGACCCTGGTCTTCCCCCGCGAAGCCAATGTCGATGAAGGCAAGGTGTCCGTGCTGGCACCGGTGGGCAGTGCCCTGCTGGGCCTGGCCGTTGGCCAGAGCATCGACTGGACCGCGCCCGGCGGCCGCAAGCTGCGCCTGCGCGTGAGTGCGGTCCACAACGACCGATCCTGATTACCGCCGCGCATTGCGCGCGATCAGTTCCCCTGCAATTCCCTGCACCAGGAGCCGTAATGAGTACCCCGTCCAAACTGTCCCAGCTGCGCGAACTGTCCGTGGTCGTTGCCGATACCGGTGACTACGAGGCGATCAAGCGCCTGCAGCCGGTGGACTGCACCACCAATCCGACCCTGGTGAAGAAGGCGCTGGACCTGCCGGTCTATGCGGAACTGATCGAGCGTGAACTGGCCTGGGGCCGCCAGCAGTCCGGCGACCGCGAAGCCGTGGTGCATGCCGTGGCCGATCGCCTGACCATCGGCGTCGGCGCACTGCTGAGCACGCTGGTACCGGGCCGCGTGTCCACCGAGGTCGATGCCGACCAGGCGCACGACACCGCCGCGACCGTGGCCAAGGCGCGCCAGTTCATCCAGATGTACGCCGATGCCGGCGTGCCGCGCGAGAAGATCCTGATCAAGATCGCCGCGACCTGGGAAGGCGTGGAAGCCGCGCGCGTGCTGCAGGCCGAAGGCATCGACTGCAACCTGACCCTGATCTTCAACCCGACCCAGGCGCTGGCCTGCAGCGAAGCCGGCGCATTCCTGATTTCGCCCTTCGTCGGCCGCATCCTCGACTGGTACGTGGCCAACGGCCAGACCCCGGCCAGCATCGATGAAGACCCGGGTGTTGTGTTCGTGCGCGGCGTGTATGCCGAATTCAAGCGCCGTGGCTCGCCGACGGTGGTGATGGGCGCCTCCTTCCGTTCAACCGCGCAGATCGAAGCGCTGGCCGGCTGCGACCGCCTGACCATTTCGCCGGACCTGCTGGAGAAGCTGGACGCCGACCACGGCGAGCTGCCGCGCAAGCTGGTGGCCGCTGCGGCTGATGGTGTGGCAGTGAGCCCGATCGATGCGGCGAAATTTGCCGCAGACCTGGCGGCCGATCCGATGGCGACCGAGAAGCTGGCGACCGGTATCGATGCCTTCGCCAAGGATCTGGAAGCGTTGCGCGAGCGCATTCGTTCGGCACTGTGATTGCGGCCAACGGCTGAGCCCCTGGTGGGGGGGGGTTGGTCGCTAATTGATTTAAGCAATCGCCGGGCGGGGGGGGGGGGGTTGGGTTCGCGGGAGACGCCGTGAATCCGTCCCTGGAGGCTTGGCCGCCGCATCCATGCGGCGGACACTCCTGCGAACCCAACCCACCCGCCCTCTGACAGTTTCCTGTGGCCGCCCGCCACGGAAGAAAGAAAGAAGAGCAACAGCGGGTCGCGCGCTTCGCTTGCTCGAAGCCGAGCATGGCTCGGCTCTACAGGAAGCATGCAGAATCAAACAAAAAGGACGCGGCGAAGGCCGCGTCCTTTTTGTTTTCCATCAGTTCGTCAGTAACCCATGCTCTTGCCACCGTCACCGGGAAATTGTCCGGGGTGGGACGGGTTGGGTTGGCGGGGGTGCGAGCGCCATGGATGGCGCTCACAAGCCTCCAGGGATGGATTCACGGCGTCCCCCGACAACCCAACCCGTCCCGCCAAACTCACAGCAACCCAGAGCCGCTTTGGCTTTGGCTTTGGCTTCTGCCCGCCGCCGGCGGACCACCGCGCGTCAGCGCGGCACCTCCACATCCAATCCGATCGGGCAGCTCACGCCGGTGCCCCCGATGCCGCAGTAACCGTTCGGGTTCTTCGCCAGGTACTGCTGGTGGTAGTCCTCGGCGTAGTAGTACTCCGGCGCGGGGTACACGATCTCGGTGGTGATCGGCCCCAGGCCCGCCGCATCCAGCTGGGCCTGGTAAGCCTCGCGGCTGGCCAGCGCGGCCGTGTACTGGGCCTCGTCGGTGGCATGGATCGCCGAACGGTACTGGGTGCCGGTGTCGTTGCCCTGGCGCATGCCCTGGGTCGGGTCGTGGCTCTCCCAGAACAACTGCAGCAGCCGTTGCAGGCTCACCACCGCCGGGTCGAACACCACCTGCACCACTTCGGTGTGCCCGGTCAGCCCAGAGCAGACTTCTTCATAGGTCGGGTTCGGGGTAATGCCGCCGGCATAGCCGACCGAGGTGCTGTACACGCCCGGCTCGGTCCAGAACTTGCGCTCGGCGCCCCAGAAACAGCCCAGCGCGAAGCGGATCTGCTGCAGGCCGGCGAAACGGTCCTTCAGCGGATGGCTGTTCACGAAGTGCTGGTTGCTGTGCAGCGGCAGCGCCTGTGCACGGCCCGGCAGCGCTTCCTCAGCGCGCGGCAGGCGCTGCTTGAAGGCACCAATGCCAAGGATGCCCTGTCCAATTCCCAACATGATGCGCTCCTACGCCGGAAGGCCGGCAATGTCGTCTGCATCTGAAATGGGGTCGTCCGGTGCGTGGCCCAAGTCCAGCGCGGCCACGATGTCCTCGGCCTGCGGCCGTGCCGCGTCGGGGATGCCCACCCGCAGCACGCCGAACAGCGGCAGCTCGCCCATGCCGCCCAGCAGCGACTCGCCGAACACGAAGGCCGGAATACCGGCATCCTCCAGCGCGTGCTTGACCAGATGGGCGTCAAACAGGTTGTCGGCCTTGTACACGATGTGCATGGGGCGGCTCCTCGGGGCAGGATTCCAGCATACGCCCGGGGGCTGAATGGTGGCGCTGTGCTCGCCGCGCATGGCCCGTCGCTACCAGACGGTGGGGTAGTGCCGGCCGCTGGCCGGCAACCCCGAACGCCACCGGGCAGCCCTGCCCCGTACGCGTTAGACTGGCAATCTTTCTGCCTTTCTTTCGCCGACTCATGTCAGAGCACATCCCCGCCAGCCCCGAGACCCCCGCCGACAGCCACGAGAAGCGCGATTTCATCCGCCAGATCGTGCGCGAGGACCTGGCCAGCGGAAAGCACCAGGCGATCAAGACCCGTTTCCCGCCCGAGCCCAACGGCTACCTGCACATCGGTCATGCCAAGTCGATCTGCCTCAACTTCGGCATCGCCGGTGAGTTCAGCGGCGTCTGCAACCTGCGCTTCGACGACACCAATCCGGCCAAGGAAGACCCGGAATACGTGGCCGCCATCCAGGATGACGTGCGCTGGCTGGGCTTTGAGTGGAACGAGCTGCGCCATGCCTCCGATTACTTCCAGGCCTATTACCTGGCTGCCGAGAAGCTGATCGCCGACGGCAAGGCGTATGTGTGCGACCTGTCGGCCGAGGAAGTGCGCGCCTATCGCGGCACCCTGACCGAGCCGGGCCGCCCGTCGCCGTGGCGCGAGCGCAGCGTGGAGGAAAACCTCGACCTGTTCCGCCGCATGCGTGCCGGTGAGTTCCCCGATGGCGCGCGCACCGTGCGCGCCAAGATCGACATGGCCAGCGGCAACATCAACCTGCGCGATCCGGCGCTGTACCGCATCAAGCACGTCGAACACCAGAACACCGGCAACGCGTGGCCGATCTACCCGATGTACGACTTCGCCCACGCGCTGGGCGATTCGATCGAGGGCATCACCCACTCGCTGTGCACGCTGGAATTCGAAGACCATCGCCCGCTGTATGACTGGTGCGTGGACAACGTCGATTTCGCCCATGACGCTGCGCTGACCCAGCCGCTGGTCGATGCCGGCCTGCCGCGCGAAGCGGCCAAGCCGCGCCAGATCGAATTCTCGCGCCTGAACATCAACTACACGGTGATGAGCAAGCGCAAGCTGATGGCGCTGGTCACCGAACAGCTGGTGGACGGCTGGGAAGACCCGCGCATGCCGACCCTGCAGGGCCTGCGTCGCCGTGGCTACACCCCGGCCGCGATGCGCCTGTTCGCAGAGCGCGTGGGCATCAGCAAGCAGAATTCGCTGATCGATTTCAGCGTGCTGGAAGGCGCGCTTCGCGAAGACCTCGACGGCGCCGCGCCGCGCCGCATGGCCGTGATCGACCCGGTCAAGCTGGTGCTGACCAACCTGCCGGAAGGCCACGAAGAGCAGTTGACCTTCAGCAACCACCCCAAGGACGAGAGCTTCGGTTCCCGCCAGGTCCCGTTCGCACGCGAGGTGTGGATCGACCGCGAGGACTTCGCCGAAGTGCCGCCCAAGGGCTGGAAGCGCCTGGTGCCGGGTGGCGAAGTGCGCCTGCGCGGCGCCGGCATCATCCGCTGCGATGAAGTGATCAAGGATGCCGACGGCACCATCACCGAACTGCGCGGCTGGCTGGATCCGGAATCGCGCCCGGGCATGGAAGGCGCCAACCGCAAGGTCAAGGGCACCATCCACTGGGTCAGCGCCGTGCATGGCGTGCCGACCGAGATCCGCCTGTACGACCGCCTGTTCTCGGTGCCGAACCCGGACGACGAGACCGACGGCAAGACCTACCGCGATTACCTCAACCCGGAATCGCGCCGCACCGTTACCGGCTATGTCGAGCCGGCCGCGGCCGGCGCCGCCCCGGAGCAGTCGTTCCAGTTTGAACGTACCGGCTACTTCGTCGCTGACCGCCGCGATCACAGCGAGGCCACGCCGGTGTTCAACCGCAGCGTGACCCTGCGCGACACCTGGTCGGCCTGAAACCTGGGCGGGCGCCGGTACGGCGCCCGCTCGTCCCACCGGGCAGCGCGCCCGTCCTGCATCCGACCGAGGCGCTTGCCATGCCCCCTGTTTCCCCCGCACTGCATCGGCTGCTGCAGCAGGTGCTGCTGGACCATGACTTCGCTTCGCGCCTCGAGGGTGATGCGCTGGTACTGGCCAGCGGCCTGTACCTGACCCCGCACGCGGTCGCCGCCAACGAACGCAGCAACGGCGGTTGGCAGACGTCCACCGTCATCGAGGTCCGGCATCCGGATCTGTTCCCGGGCGGACTGTTCGAGTACCAGCACGCCAACGGCGCCGATGAGCAGGCGTCCCTGCAGTCTGGTTTCCAGACCTGGGTGCGCGTGGATCTGGCGACCCTGCATGCTGCCATCGGCGCTGAAGGTGCTCCGGAACTGACGATGATGGGCCTGAGCTATCCCACCGATGACGCCGGCACCGAGCATGAACGCACCGTCGTGCTGGGACCGCTGGCGCACTACCGTGCCCGTGAGCTGGACCCGGCCGCCGCCTGCAGTGAAGACGACCACGGCTCCTGCCCCTGCTGCCTGTTCACCCGCAGCATCGATGCATTCGACGAACTGTTGAAGGCACGGCAGTTGCTCGCCATCCGCCTGTTCGCCTCGCGCGACGAGAACGGCCTGTGCGAGGCCGACTGCCGGGTCAACGGGCACGATTTCGCCGCCGCCCTGCCGCTGCTGCGGGCCTATGCCGAAAGCTGGCCGCAGGCGGGCCTTGAATTCCGCAAGCAGTACGTGGTGATCCGCACCGGCACACCCGGCTGAGCCCGGCACGTACACCCCGTACATGCCGGTGCCGCTACACTGCGCGCCGATATCTGCTGCACCTGTTCCCTTTCATCCCACACGAGGCACCCCCGCGATGCTGTACGCGCAAGTCCACCTGACCCTTCCCGCCTGGATCCACGACCAGATCGACCTGGATCGTCGATATCCCGGTGATGAGGCCAAGGTCGCGCTGGCGATCGAGCTGTCGCGGCTGAATGTCGACCACGCCAGTGGTGGCCCCTTCGGTGCCGTGGTGTTCGGCCCGGACGACAAGGTGATCGCCGCCGGTGTGAACCGGGTGATGCCGCATTCCACGTCGCTGGCACACGCTGAGAACATGGCCTACATGCTGGCCCAGCAGCGCCTGCAGACCCCGCGCCTGAACGCGGTGCTGTCGCCGGTCACCCTGGCCACCAGTTCGCAGCCGTGTTGCCAGTGCTACGGCGCCACCGTGTGGGCCGGCATCGACCGCCTGTTGATCGGTGCCAGTTCGGCCGATGTGGAGGAGCTGACCCCGTTCGACGAAGGCCCGCTGCCGGCCGACTGGGTGGGCGAGCTCAACAAGCGTGGCATTGAAGTGGTGCAGGGCTTGAACCGCGATGACGCGCGCAGCGTGTTGCGCGCCTATGGGGAAAGCGATGGCGCCCGTTACTGAGGCCGGCATCGGCCTGCTGTGCCTGTGCCGGCAGGGTTTCGAGCCCGAGCTGGCCGGAGAGCTGCAGTTCCGTGCAGGCGAAGCGGGCTTTGCCGGTTACGCGCGCACCCAGCGCAACGATGGCTTCGTGCTTTTCATGTGCGACGAGGCCGCGGCGTTGGCGCCGCGCCTGCGGTGGCGCGAGCTGATCTTCGCCCGGCAGAAACTGGTGGTGCTGGCCGAGCTTCCGCAGCTGGATCCGACTGATCGCATCACCCCGATACTGGAGGTGCTGGCCGATGCGCCGCGCTTCGGCGACCTGTGGGTGGAGCACCCCGATTCGGACGCCGGCAAGCCGCTGTCCGGGCTGGCCCGCGCCTTTGGCAACGCACTGCGCCCTGCGCTGCGCAAAGCCGGCAAGCTCAGCGACAAGCCCAACGCACGCCTGCCGCGCCTGCATGTGGTGTTCGTCGACGGCACGCACGCGTTCGTGTGCGTGGCCGACCCGGCCGACAGCGCACCGTGGGCGCTGGGCATCCCGCGCCTGAAGCTGCTGCCCGATGCGCCTTCGCGTTCGGCACTGAAACTGGACGAGGCGCTGCTGACCCTGTTGGCCCCGGAAGAACGCGAGGCGCTGGTACGCCCCGGCATGCGCGCCGCAGACCTGGGCGCGGCACCGGGTGGCTGGACCTGGGTGCTGACCCGCCAGCATGTGCACGTGTTGAGCATCGACAACGGCCCCCTGCGCCAGCACGTGCTGGACACGGGGCTGGTTGAACACCTGCGCGCCGATGGCTTCCACTGGCACCCGGAACAGCCGCTGGACTGGATGGTCTGCGACATGGTCGAGCAGCCACGTCGTGTTGCCGAGCGCATGGCGACCTGGTTCCGCGAGGGCTGGTGCAGGCACGCGATCTTCAACCTGAAGCTGCCGATGAAGAAGCGCTGGGATGAGACCCGGCTGTGCCTGGACCTGTTCCAGGAGCAGGCTGGCAAGCCGCTGGTGGTGCGTGCCAAGCAGCTCTACCACGACCGTGAAGAGATTACGGTGCTGGCCTCGCCGCTGCGTTGAGGCACCGCCCAGCGCCGGGCATGGCCCGGCGCTACCGAGCAAGGAGGGAGAATGCATGCGACATCGAACGATTCCATTGCTGATCGCGCTGCTGGCCGCCGCTCCGGCATTGGCCCAGTCGTTGCCGCATACCCCGGCGCAGAGCAAGCCGCTGGGCCCGACCGGTGGCGCGATCCGCCAGCAACCGCTGGCCGCTGGCCAGGTCACCGGCAGCGTCGAACTTGCACAGCCGGCCGGCGAGGCCCAGGTCATCGTGCGTTCGCTGGAACCCAGCAGCGTGGTCGGCCAGTACCGCATCCACTTCGCAGCGCTGGATCTGAATGGTGATGGCTTCATCAGCCGTGAGGAAGCGCAGGCCAACCCGGCGTTGGCCGATGAATTCACCGCGTTGGACGTAAAGCGACGCGGCAAGCTGGACCGTGCCGACCTGGCCGGTTGGCTGATCGATTGATCCGATTCCGGTAGCGGCGGGGCCGCGCCGCGCGGGGGGGGGGGCACCGCCGGGGGCAGCCCGGGGGGGGCCCGGGGCGGGACCCGGCGGGCGGGCCCCGCCCCGGGGGGGGTG
>NZ_JBRRDR010000053.1:0-28268 GCF_056759755.1 Stenotrophomonas sp. STEN046 | reverse complement strand
GGCGGTGTCGGAGTGCGGGGACGCCGCAAGTACGTCCCTGTAGGCTTGGCAGCCGCATCCATGCGGCTGACACCCCGCAATCCGACACCGCCCCACCTCTGACAGTTGGTCGCTGCTGTTGGTAGGTGTCGACCTTGGTCGACACATCTGTCAGACATCGAAATGAATCTGGGGTGCCAATCCGTTTTGCTGGGTGAAAGGGGGGGGGCCCCACCGCGGTTTCGGGCGCGGGCCGGTGAAAGTGGGGTGGGGGGGGGGGGGGGGGGGGATCCCGGGCTTTGGTTGGCGCGGAAACGCTTAAATGCCGTTTTTTCCGGGGTCCCCCGCCACGGCACCCATCCCGCCATCCCTCAGGAAACCAGCCTTTGCTGTTGCTTCGGCTCTGGCCTGTAGCAGGTGCAGGGCTGCAAGCCCTGCAAACCTGCACTCCCTCAGTGAGCAGCAGGCCGCGACGGCGGCAACCACGCTGCCACGATGCCCAGCAACGGCAGGAACGCGGTCAACTGGTAGACGAATTCGATGCTGGTCTTGTCCGCCAGCAGGCCCAGCACCGCAGCCCCCAGCCCGCCCATGCCGAAGGCAAAGCCGAAGAACAGGCCCGACACCATGCCGATGCGGTGCGGCATCATTTCCTGCGCATAGACCACGATGGCCGAGAACGCAGACGACAGTACGAAGCCGATCAGCACGGCCAGCACGGTCGTCCACAGCAGGTCGGCATGCGGCAGTGCCAGGGCAAACGGCGCCACGCCCAGGATCGAAGCCCAGATGATCGGCTTGCGTCCGATGCGGTCGCCCAGCGGGCCACCAAAGAATCCGCCCGCCGCCGACGCCACCAGGAAGGCAAACAGGTGCAGCTGTGCCTGTGCCACCGGAATGCCGAAGTGGTGGATCAGGTAGAAGGTGAAATAGCTGCCGATGCTGGCCATGTAGAAGTACTTGCTGAAGATCAGTACCAGCAGGATCGCCAGCACCTTGGCGATCACGCGCGGCGGATGTGGCGAGCTGGCCACCGCATGGCCGGCAGCGCGCGGCGCCCCCAGGTGCAGCGAATACCAGCGTCCGACATAGGTCAGCAGCGCGATACCGATCAACGCTGCGCCTGCGAACCATGAGGCAGCGTGCTGGCCGAACGGCACGATCACCGCGGCGGCGATCAGCGGCCCCAACGCGGTGCCGAAGTTGCCGCCCACCTGGAACACCGACTGCGCCAGCCCATGGCGGCCCCCCGAGGCGAGACGGGCGATGCGCGAGGCTTCCGGGTGGAAAATGGCCGAGCCGATACCCACCAGTGCGGCGGCCAGCAGCACCATCGCGTAGCTGGGCGCAAAGCCGAGCAGCAACATGCCGCACAGGGTGGATGCCATGCCGATCGGCAGCGAGTACGGCGCTGGCCGGCGGTCGGTGGCCATGCCGACCAGCGGCTGGAAGATCGACGCGGTCAGCTGGTAGGTCAGCGTGATCAGGCCGATCTGGGTGAAGCTGAGGTTGAAGCCGCCCTTGATGACCGGATAGATGGCCAGGATCAGCGACTGCATCATGTCGTTGACCATGTGGGAGCTGGAGATCGCCGCCAGCACTCCGGGCGATACCGGGCGGGCGGATGTGGCGGGAGAAGCCAGAGTGGACATGGTGCGTGGTCGGGATGGGGGCGAGCCGTGCATGCTACGGTGGCACCTGATTCCCTTCTGCCGCGTTCTGGTCATGGCCTATCGCAAAAAGGACACCCCCTGCCCCATCCGCGAAACCGCGCCGTGGAACGAGGTGCCGGTGCACCGGCCGGTGACCTGCCGCGCACGCGACTACCCTGCCGGCACCCATGTCCCGGCCCACAGGCACCGCCGTCACCAGCTGGTCTATTCGATGTCCGGCCTGATGGTGGTGCGCTCGGAAGTCGGCCGCTGGGTGGTGCCCTCCACCCGCGCGATCTGGATGCCGGCCGGCATGGCGCATGGGGTGGACTGCATCGCCGAGGTGCACATGCGCAGCCTGTACATCGAACCGGCCTTCGCCCCGCAGCTGCCGGCCGAGGCCTTTGCCGTGCAGGTGTCGCCACTGCTGCGCGAGCTGCTGCATGCTGCAAGCCTCATTGAAAGCGCGCATGAGGAAGACAGCCGCGACGGGCGTGTGGTGCGCCTGATGCTCGATGAACTGCATCGCATGGATGCCCTGCCACTGCACCTGCCCGAGCCGGCCGACCCGCGCCTGCGCCGCATCTGCGAGCACATCCAGAAGCATCCCGGCGACGAGGCGACGCTGCAGGACTGGGCACAGGCACTCGCGGTGGACGTGAAAACCATCCAGCGCCATTTCAGCAGCGAACTGGGCATGACCTTCGGCCAATGGCGGCAGCAGGCGCGCCTGCTGGCGGCGATGGAACGACTGGCGACCGGCGACAAGGTGATCGATGTCGCACTGGCGATGGGCTATGACAGCCCAAGTGCGTTCACCAGCATGTTCAAGCGCCAGCTCGGGCAGACACCGGCGGCGTTTTTCCGTTGATCCGTTGAACGTCATCCACGCATGGCGTGGATCTACTGCCGAATCCGGGTAGGACTTTTGCCATTCGGCCGGAAACCGCGCACGTCGTCGCGGTTCTGTCGCGCAGGTGCATGCTCCGATGGTCTCCCCAGAAAGGAGATCGCCATGAACAAGGCATGGAACGTCGCATCAGGATTCGCTGTTGCTGTAGTACTGGCGCTGGCCGCCATCAGTCTGCCCGCGCGGGCGTCCGGCACACAGTTCAGCTTCTACTCGGACGAACAGAAGGACGGATTCCAGTTTTCTCTTGAGATCCACGGGCGCAGCGACGATGGCTACATCCATGCCACCTGGACGGGAAAGGCGGACAAGGCGCCGCCACGTAATCCGTACTACGTCGAAATGAACCGTAACCAGAAACGGCTCTATGTCCGTCCACGCGAGCGGGATGGCCAGCCCTGGTTCGAGCTGGACGTCGTAGGTGATCGCGGGACGTTGCAGTTCCAGGGCCACCGCATCCACGGCAGTGCCGACTGGGAGATCAGGTAGCCACCCCACAAACGAAAACGCCGGGCATGGCCCGGCGCTACCGTTCAATGTTTCCGTTGAAAAGTTCAGGACGTCATCCGGTCCCAGAAACCCTTCACCCCGTCGATGAAGGTGGCCGACTTCGGCGAGTGCTTGCGCGCATCTTCGCCATTGAAGGTCGCTTCAAACTGCTCCAGCAGCTTGCGCTGGTCATTGGTGAGATTGACCGGCGTCTCCACCACCACGCGGCAGTACAGGTCGCCTTCGCTGCGGCTGCGCACCGAACGCACGCCCTTGCCGCGCAGGCGGAACAGCTTGCCGGTCTGGGTTTCGGCCGGGATGCGGATTTCCGCTTCACCGCCGAGGGTGGCCACGCGCACGGTATCGCCCAGTGCGGCCTGCGAGATGCGGATCGGCACTTCGCAGTGCAGGTCGTCGCCGTCGCGCTGGAAGATGTCGTGCTCGCGCACACGCACTTCCACGTACAGATCGCCTGGCGGGGTTCCAGCCGGACCGGCCTCGCCTTCGCCCGACAGGCGGATGCGGTCGCCGGTATCCACGCCCGCCGGCACCTTCACCGACAGCACCTTGTCTTCCTCGACACGGCCGTTGCCGTGGCAGGTCTTGCAGGGCTTGGCGATGATCTGGCCACGGCCGCCACAGTTGTGGCAGGCCTGCTGCATGGCGAAGATGCCGCGCTGGATGCGCACCTGGCCGCGGCCATGGCAGACGTTGCAGGTTTCCACCTTGCCGTCTTCCGAGCCGCTGCCGTCACAGTCGCCACATTCGGCCAGGGTCGGAATCTCGATGCGGCGCTCGACGCCACGCACCGCTTCTTCCAGATCCAGCTCCATCACGTAACCGATATCGGCACCACGGCGCGCCTGGCGCGGACCACCGCCGCCAGCACCACCGAAGATGTTGCCGAAAATATCGCCGAAAATATCGTTCATGTCCGGGCCGCCCGGACCACCGCCACCACCGCCCATGCCGTGCTCGAACGCGGCGTGGCCGTGGCTGTCGTACATGCGGCGCTTGTTGCCGTCGGACAGTACTTCGTAGGCTTCCTTGCACTCCTTGAAGGAGGCTTCGGCCGCCGCATCACCCGGGTTGCGGTCCGGGTGGAACTTCATCGCACAACGGCGGTAGGCCTTCTTCAGCTCTTCGTCGGTGGCGGTGCGGGCAACGCCCAGCACTTCGTAGTAATCGCGCTTGCTCATATCGTGGATCGCATTCCGGAAAGTCGGGATTCGTCAAAGCGGAAGAGCGGAACCAGGTCCGCTCTTGCGTCGGGCGCCCCGACACGCCAGAAGGCGGTCAGGACCCTGATACGACAACGGGACGCTGGCAGGCAGCGTCCCGCGTCGGTCCGGATCAGGACTTCTTGTCGTCCTTGACTTCGGTGAACTCGGCGTCCACCACGTCATCCTGGGCCTTGCCCGCATTGCCGGCATCGGCGCCCGGGGCGGCACCGCCCTGCTCGGCCGAAGCGGCAGCGAACAGTGCCTGGCCGGCTTCTTCCAGTGCCTTCGACTTGGCTTCGATCTGTGCCTTGTCGTCACCCTTCATCGCGGTTTCCAGGTCAGCCAGGGCCGCTTCCACCTTGCCGATGACATCACCGCCGACCTTGCTGCCGTGCTCGGTGATGGCGCTGCGGGTGCCGTGGATCAGGGCATCGGCCTGGTTGCGGGCCTGCACCAGTTCCTGGAACTTCTTGTCTTCTTCGCGGTTGGCTTCCGCGTCGGCGACCATGCGCGCGATCTCTTCCTCGGACAGACCCGAACCGGCCTTGATCTCGACCTTCTGTTCCTTGTTGGTCTTCTTGTCCTTGGCCGACACATGCAGGATGCCGTTGGCGTCGATGTCGAAGGACACTTCCACCTGCGGCAGGCCACGCGGGGCCGGCTCGATGCCGGACAGGTCGAACTTGGCCAGCGACTTGTTGAAGCGGGCCTGTTCGCGCTCACCCTGCAGCACGTGCACGGTCACCGCCGACTGGTTGTCCTCGGCGGTGGAGAACACCTGCGAGGCCTTGGTCGGAATGGTGGTGTTCTTTTCAATGATCTTGGTGAACACGCCGCCCATGGTTTCGATACCCAGCGACAGCGGGGTCACGTCCAGCAGCAGCACGTCCTTGACGTCGCCGCCGAGCACGCCGCCCTGGATCGCCGCACCCAGTGCCACGGCTTCGTCCGGGTTGACGTCCTTGCGCGGTTCCTTGCCGAAGAACTCGGTGACAGCCTGCTGCACCTTCGGCATGCGGGTCTGGCCGCCGACCAGGATCACTTCGCTGATGTCGCTCGAACGCAGGCCGGCATCGTTCAGGGCGACGCGGCACGGCTCGATCGACTTCTTGATCAGCTCTTCCACCAGCGACTCCAGCTTGGCGCGGGTCAACTTGATGTTCAGGTGCTTCGGGCCCGACGCGTCAGCGGTGACGTACGGCAGGTTCACTTCGGTCTGCTGGGCGCTGGACAGCTCGATCTTGGCGCGCTCGGCAGCATCCTTCAGGCGCTGCAGGGCCAGCGGATCCTTGCGCAGGTCGATGCCCTGGTCCTTGTTGAACTCTTCAACCAGGTACTCGATGACGCGGTTGTCGAAATCTTCGCCGCCCAGGAAGGTGTCACCGTTGGTGGCCAGCACTTCGAACTGCTTTTCACCATCGACGTTGGCGATCTCGATCACCGACACGTCGAAGGTGCCGCCGCCCAGGTCGTACACCACGATCTTGCGATCCTTGTTGTCGCCCTTGTCCAGGCCATAGGCCAGCGCGGCCGCAGTCGGCTCGTTGATGATGCGCTTGACGTCCAGACCGGCGATGCGGCCAGCGTCCTTGGTTGCCTGGCGCTGGCTGTCATTGAAGTAGGCCGGCACGGTGATGACCGCTTCGGTGACCTTTTCACCGAGGAAGTCCTCGGCGGTCTTCTTCATCTTTTCCAGCACCTTGGCCGAGATTTCCTGCGGCGCCATCTTCTTGGCATCGCTGGTGGACACCCAGGCGTCGCCATTGTCGTGGGCCAGGATGCCGTACGGGACGTGCGCGATGTCCTTCTGCACTTCAGCGTCGGTGAACTTGCGGCCGATCAGGCGCTTCACCGCGTAGAAGGTGTTCTTGGGGTTGGTGACGGCCTGGCGCTTGGCCGAGGCGCCGACCAGGACTTCGCCGTCCTTGGTGTAGGCGACGATCGACGGGGTGGTGCGATCGCCTTCCGAGTTTTCAATGACGCGGGCCTTGCCGCCGTCCATGATCGCCACACACGAGTTGGTGGTGCCGAGGTCGATACCAATGATCTTGCCCATGGGGGAGACTCCTGAAGAATGCTGTTTATGTCAGTCCGGCCGTTCGGCCGGTGGATGAATACGAAGTGGGGGAGGCTCGTGGAACATTCAAGCCATCCTCCGAACGCTGTGTTCAGCGCCTGGAAAACCTCGCCGGGCATGGCCCGGCAGTACCGATCCGGGCGGGTCCAACGATGCCGGTCCGGGCGGTTGGCGCCGGACCATGCCCGGCGGCCCCGCGCCCGCAACGACGGGTCAGTCGGCCGCCACCACCACCAGCGCCGGCCGCAGCAGGCGCTCGTTGAGCAGGTAGCCCTTCTGGAACACGGTCACCACGCTGCCCGGCGCGGCGCCGGGCGCGGCGACCTGGCTGATCGCTTGGTGGTGTTCCGGGTTGAACGGCTGGCCGGTCGGGTCCAGCAGGGCCAGGCCATTGTCGGCGGCGACCTTCAGCAGCTGCTTGTAGGTCATTTCCAGGCCTTCACGCAGCGGATGGGCGTCGTCGCCGGCCGCCTTCAGGCCCGCATCGAGGCTGTCAAATACCGGCAGCAGCTCGCCCAGCAGCTTCTCGTTGGCAAATTTGCGAGCCTGTTCGATGTCGCGGGCCACGCGCTTGCGCTGGTTGTCCAGGTCGGCGCGCTCACGCAGCGCTTCGGCCTTGACCTGCTCCACTTCCGCGCGCAGCTGTTCAATCTGTTCGTTGACGCCCTGGTCGGCGGCTGCGTCGGCAGCGGCCTGCTGGGCGGCGATGTCTGGCTGATCTTGATTCATGTCTGGGTCCCTGGCGGTCACTCTCCGCCTCCACCCACCCTAGTGTGGGCGGGATGCTGCGTTTCAAGCGTCCGATGCACCAGGACTGCGGCCGCCGGGTGAAAAGGCCGCGCCCAGTACATCGGCGGTGGCCTGGACCAGGGGAATCATGCGGTCGTAGGCCATCCGCTTGGGCCCGATCACCCCCAGCACGCCCAGCACCTGGCCGTTGGCGGTATAAGGGGCCGTTACCAGCGAGACCCCCTGCAGCGGCATCATCCCGGTCTCTTCGCCGATAAAGATGCGCACCCCCGGCGCCTGGATGGTCCGCTCCAGCAACTGCAGGATCTCGCGCTTGCTGGAGAACAGCTCGAACAGCTCGCGCAGGCGCTCCAGGTCGGACAGGTCCTGCACCCCCATCAGCCGGGTCTGCCCGGCCACCAGCATGTCGTCGGCCGGCGGCTGCAGGGCCTGCTCGGCCAGCTCGATGCTGTGCGCCAGCAGCTGCTCCAGCTCCGAACGGGCGTCGCGCAGCTCCAGCAGCAGGCGGGTACGGATCTCCGCCAGCGGCAGGCCGGCGAAATGGGCGTTGAGGTAGTTGGCGACCTGTTCCAGCTGCCCTGGCTCGAAGCCCTGGCGGGTCTCGATCACCCGGTTCTGCACCTCGTTGTCGGCAAACACCAGGATCGCCAGCACCCGGCGCCCGTCCAGCGCCACGAAATCGATCTGGCGGAAAGCGAACTGTTCGCGGCGTGGCGCGCTGACCACGCCAACGAAATGACTCATCGCCGACAGCAGTTCCGAGGCGCTGCCGAGCAGGGCCTGGGTACTGCCGCCTCCGGCCAGCTCCTGGCGCAACCGGGCCAGCTCGCCTTCGCCCGGCGGCTGCATCTGCAACAGGCTGTCGACGAACACGCGGTAGCCGTGCGCGGTCGGGATGCGCCCGGCCGAGGTGTGCGGCGACGCCAGCAGGCCCAGGTCTTCCAGATCGCCCAGGATGTTGCGGATGGTGGCCGAGCTGACCTCCAGGCCGGCCACACGTGCCAGTGTCTGCGAGCCCACCGGCTCGCCGTCCTGGATGTAACGCGCGATCAGGGTGCGCAGCAGATGGCGCGCGCGCGGGGCTAGCTGGTCGGGAGAACCGTGCATGGAATCAACCTGTGAGACACGGACACTAGATAATGGCGCAGCGCCACCTTGGCAAGTCATTGGACCACTCGGCCGCGCGTGCTAGCGTTGCGCGGCTGAATACACCTCTCTACCGATGCTCAGACACCTTTCGATCAAGGATTTCGCCGTCGTCCGCGCCACCGAGCTTGAGTTCGGGCCGGGCATGACCGTGGTTTCAGGCGAGACCGGCGCCGGCAAATCGCTGATGGTCGACGCACTGGGCTTCCTGTCCGGCCTGCGCGCCGACAGCGGCGTGGTCCGCCATGGCGCCGCCCGCGCCGAGCTGTCGGCCGAATTCGCCCTTGACCAGCTGCAGGCCGCCCGCCAGTGGCTGGCCGACAACGAGCTGGACGACGACGACCAATGCCAGCTTCGGCGTGTGATCCGTGCCGATGGTGGCTCGCGCGCGTGGATCAACGGCCGTCCGGTCACCCTGGCACAGCTGGCCGACCTGGCCGCGCTGCTGGTGGAGATCCATGGCCAGCACGAGCAACAGGCCCTGCTGACCCGCCCATCGCAGCTGGCCCTGCTGGACGCCTACGCCCGCAATGAAGGCGAGCGCCGCGAGGTACGTCGCGCGGCCGCAGCCTGGCAGATGCTGGTCGACGAATCACTGGCGCTGTCGCAACAGGGCGATGTGAGTGACCGCATCGGCTTCCTCGAACACCAGCTTCGCGAGCTCGACCGCGAGGATCTGGCCCCCGAATCGATCGTCGCGCTGGGTGCCAGCCACCGCCGCCAGGCCCACGCCAGCGCCCTGCTGGCCGCCTGCCAGGCCGCGAGCGGGCAACTCAATGGCGACGAAGGCGGTTCCGCGCTGGATCTGCTGCAGCAGGTACGGCACGAACTGGCCCGGGTGGCCGAACACGATGCGCGCCTGGGCGATGTGGACGCGCTGATCGACAGCGCCTCGATCCAGCTGCATGAAGCACTGGCCCTGCTCGACCGTGTGCATGACGACCTGGATGCCGATCCGGACCAGTTCGAAGAGAACGAGCGTCGCCTCGGCCGCCTGCACGACCTGGCCCGCAAGCATCGCGTGCCGATGGACGAGCTGGGCGCACAACGCGAGCGCATGCATGCCGAAGTGGAACAGCTGCGTGGGGCCGACGAGCGCCTGCAGCGTCTGGCCGGCGAGATCGACAAGGCCGCAGGTGCATGGCGTGCGCAGGCCGCCACGCTGACCACCAGCCGGCGCAAGGCGGCTACCGAACTGTCGGCCACCACCACCGGCATCATCGCCGAGCTGGGCATGGGCGGCGGCCAGTTCCTGATCGAGCTTGAGCCGCAGGACAGCGGCAGGCCCGATCCGCAGGGGGCCGAACGCGTTGAATTCCTGGTCGCAGCCAATGCCGGGCAGCCGCCACGCGCGCTGCGCAAGGTCGCCTCCGGCGGTGAACTGTCACGCATTTCGCTGGCCATCGAAGTGGCCGCGCTGGACCTGGACGCCGTGCCGACCATGGTGTTCGACGAAGTCGATTCCGGCATCGGTGGCGCGGTGGCCGACATCGTCGGCCAGAAACTGCGCGCGCTTGGCGAGAAGCGCCAGGTGCTGTGCGTGACCCATCTGCCGCAGGTGGCATCGAAGGGCCACGCGCACTACCGGGTCAGCAAGGCGCCGGTGGAAGGCATGACCCAGAGCGCGGTGGAGAAGCTGGACATCAAGGCGCGCGAAGAAGAACTGGCGCGCATGCTGGGCGGCGTGGAAGTGAGCAAGGAAGCACGCGCTGCCGCGCGCAAGCTGCTGCAGGCCTGAGGCCGGCACGCGCGACGATCTACAGCGCCCCCGGCCGGCACTACCCGGGTCATCCCAGCGGTCGCGACAGATCCACGTGCTCCACCAGGAAATCCAGAAACGCGCGCACCCGCAGCGGCAGGTATCCACCCTGCCCCAGGAACACCGCGTGCACTTCTTCCAGATCACCGGGGTTGGCCTCTTCCAGCACCGGCAACAGCCGGCCGGCGGCGATGTCGGCCTGTACCTGGAACGCGGCCAACCGGGCCATGCCCAGCCCGCCCAGCACCAGCTGGCGCAACGCATCGCCATTGCTGGCGCGTGCATTGCCACTGGGCAGCACCCGTTGCTCCTGGCCATCCTGCAGCAGCGGCCAGCCCTGCACGGCGCGCGCGTGACCGATGTCCAGCCGGTTGTGCGCCAGCAACGCTTCGGCGCTGCGCGGCAAACCGTGGCGTGCGGCATAGGCCGGTGAGGCCACGATCATCATCCGCGTCGTTCCCAGCCGCCGCGCCACCAGGCTGGAGCTTTTCAGCGGCCCCGCGCGCACCGCCACATCGGTGCGCTGCTCCAGCAGATCGATCACCTCGTCGGTCAGGGTCAGGTCCACACCCACCTGCGGGTGGTGCTGCAGGAATGCCGGCAGCAGCGGCAACAGGAAGTGCTGGCCGAAGGGCACATTGGCATTGACCCGCAACCGCCCTCTTGGCTCGGCATGGGCGCTGGCACAGCGCTCGGCCTCTTCCAGGTCGGCCAGCACACGCAGGCCGCGCTCATAGAAGGCGCAGCCCTCCGGGGTCAGCTGCAGCTGCCGGGTGGAGCGGTGCAGCAGGCGCGTGCCCAGCCGCTGTTCCAGCCGCGCCACCAGCTTGCTGACCGCCGACGGCGTCATTTCCAGACGGCGGGCAGCCGCCGAAAAGCCGCCGGTCTCGATGACGCGGACGAACACTTCCAGTTCGCCGGAGCGATTGATGTCGGTACGCGCCATGTTGGTGAATCCAGTTCACAGATGATTGTCTGCACGCAGTCTAGTTCACAGATGATCCCGCGCGCACCATGGCCGCTCCGCCGCCTGGACCACGCCGATGAACCGCTTGCAGCAGATGAGCGCCACTGCCCTCCTTGCCATCTCCGCCTCCGCATCCGCCGCGCCCGGCCCGCATTGGGTTGCCAGCTGGCAGGCCAGCCCGCAGCCGGTCTGGGGCGATGACTTCCTGTTCCCGACCCTGGTGCCGGCAACGCTGCACGACCAGACCTTCCGCCAGACCGCACGCATCAGCCTGGGCGGGCCGCGCCTGCGGGTGCGGCTGAGCAATGCCTACGGCACCGGCCCGCTGCGGATCGGCAGCGCCAGCGTCGCCGCACAGGCAGGGTCGGCACCGCTTGCGCTTCGCTTCGACGGCCAGCCCGGGGTGCTGATCGGGCCTGGCGAGGACCGCCTGAGCGACCCGCTGGCGCTGCCCACCCACCACCAGCAGGCGCTGCAGGTGAGCGTCCATCTGCCCGGCCGCGTGCCGGTGCAGACCTTCCATTGGGAGGGCCGGCAGACCAGCTGGATCGCCCCGGGCAGGCAGACCGGGGAAGCGGCGTTGCACGGGGCCAGCACCACCACCGCCCGCCTGCTGCTGTCCGGCATCGAGGTGGAGGCGCCCGCGACGGCGGGCAGCGTGGTGGTGGTGGGAGATTCGATCACCGATGGCGCCACCGCCAGCCTGGACCAGGACCAGCGCTGGACCGACCACCTCGCCGCGCGGCTGGCGCCCGAGGGCATGGCGGTGGTCAATGCAGGCATTTCCGGCGGACGGCTGCTGCGCGACGGCATGGGTCAGGCCGCCATCACCCGCTTCCAGCGCGATGTGCTCGACCAGCCCGGCGTGGCAAGCGTGATCGTCCTGATCGGCATCAACGACATCAGCTGGCCCGGCACCGGATTTGCCCGCGCCGAGCAGCGGCCCACCCTGGCGCAGCTGAAGGCCGGCTATCGCCAGCTCGCCGAGAATGCCCACGCCCGCGGCCTGCGCATCCTCGGCGCCACGCTCACGCCATTCGCCGGCGCCCTGCCCGGCACGCCGCTGGACGATTACTTCCAGCCGGACAAGGAACGGCTGCGGCAACAGCTGAACGCCTGGCTGCGCAGCGACAGCCCGTTCGACGCGGTGATCGATCTGGATGCGGCCCTGCGTGATCCGGCTGATCCGTCACGGATGGCGGCGGCCTACGACTCCGGCGACCACCTGCACCCCGGCGATGCGGGCAACCGGGCGATGGCCGAGGCGGTGGATCTGGAGGTGTTGCTGGGCCCATCCACGCGTGGCGCGGATCTACAGCAGCGCTGAGGCCTTACACGCAAAAACCCCGGGCAGGCCCGGGGTTTCGTCGCAATCAGCTGGCTGCGGGGCTTACTTGCGCTTCTTGCGCACGTACAGCACCAGCGAGTGCTCTTCCAGCTCGTAGCCGTGGTCGGCAGCGATCTTGCGCTGCAGATCTTCGATCTCGGTGCTTTCGAACTCGATGATCTTGCCGCTGTCCACATCGACCATGTGGTCGTGGTGGCCGCCGCGGTCGAGCTCGTAGACGGCCTGGCCGCCTTCGAAATTGTGCTTGAGCACGAGGCCGGCGGCCTCGAACTGGGTCAGCACCCGGTACACCGTGGCCAGGCCGATCTCATCGCCATGCTCCAGCAGCTGGCGGTAGATGTCTTCGGCGGTCATGTGGTGCTGGGCATTGCGCTGCTCGAGCAGCGCCAGGATCCGCATCCGCGGATGGGTCACCTTCAGGCCGACTTTACGCAGGTCGTGGGTTTCCATAGGTCTCCGTTCATTGGCGATTTAGCGCCAGCTGCCTCGGATTGGGTCGCGGTGGCACGCCGGGAGTGTATCATCGGTTTGATTTCCCCAACCGCCAGTCCCGATGCGCAATCTCCTGTTGGTCGCCGCCGTCGCCTTGTCCACCACCGGGTGCGGCATCATCTACAAGCAACCCATCTACCAGGGCAACCTGATCCGGGAAGATGCCGTTGCCAAGCTGCAGGTCGGGCAAAGCAAGCAGCAGGTCAACGCTCTGCTGGGCACCCCGTCGGTGCCGGATCCGTTCCACGCCCAGCGCTGGGACTACACCTCGAGCGAGCGCGTGAACCGCCTGGGCCGTACCGACGTGAAGAACTTCGTCGTGTATTTCGAGAACGACGTGGTCACCCGTTGGGAGGGCGATTACTTCCCGGCCAACGACAAGGCCCTTGCCCAGCAGACCGTGCGCCAGTTCGGCCGCAACCTGCCCAAGGACAAGAAGAAGAAGGGCCGCTGAGGCCCTGCCCGTCCTTGGGGACGGGTGATCGGGTCAGCCGCCGCGCGCACGTCGCCGGCGGTTGTCCTTGGGATCGGCCTGCAGGCCGCGCAGCAGTTCCACGCGATCGCCATCCAGCAGCACCTGCTGCGGCCGCGCCAGCACCCCGTGCACGGCCACGGCCGGGCAATCGGCACTGCCTTCAAGGTCGGCTGCGGCCACTGCCGCTGCCACGGTCGCCCCTTCCTGCAACCGCACGTGGCGCGAAAGCACCCGCTGCGGCCAGGCCAGCACGACTTCAACCTCGATCATCGCTCAGCCCTCGTCGGCGACGCGGACGAAATCGTTGACCATCCGATCGGCCAGACCCTGGAAGCCAAGGGCGAGCGCAGGACCCAGCAGCCGCGAGCTGGGCTCGAAGTCCAGGGTCAGGGTCACCTTGCAGGCATCCTCGGCCAGGGCATGGAATTCCCAGCGACCGTGCAACTGCTTGAACGGGCCTTCGCGCAGCTGCATATCGATGCTGTGCGGGCGCTTGAGAGTGTTTTCAGTCTGGAACCAGGTACTGAACGAGCCCAGGCCCAGATCCAGCCGCGCCACCAGCCGCTCATCACCTTCTTCCAGGATGCGCGCTGCCGAACACCAGCGGAAACGGCTCGGATACGCCTGGACATCGTTGACCAGATCGAACATACGCGCGGCCGAATGTTCGACCAGGGCACTGCGGCGGATAGTAGGCATGAATACAGGACGCTTCGGCAATCGACCGGGCGGGCCCGAATCGGAGACAATACGGAAATGAGCAAGAACACCGGCAAGGATAAAGCAAAGAGCGCGACGGCCAACAAGACCATCGCGTTGAACAAGCGTGCCCGTCACGAGTACCACATCGAGGATCGCTTCGAAGCCGGCCTGGCCCTGCAGGGCTGGGAAGTGAAGTCGATCCGCGCTGGCCGCGGCAACATCGTCGACGCCTACGCCTATGTGAAGGATGGCGAGATCTTCCTGATCGGCGCGCAGATCACCCCGCTGATCCAGGCCTCCACCCATGTGGTGGCCAACGACCGCCGGGAGCGCAAGCTGCTGCTTCACCGCAGCGAGATCGACAAGCTGGTCGGCAAGGTCGAGCGCGACGGCTACACCATCGTGCCCACCGCGATGTACTGGAGCAAGAACAAGATCAAGCTGGAAGTGGCGCTGGCCAAGGGCAAGCAGACCCATGACAAGCGCGATGCCGCCAAGGACCGCGACTGGGCCATCGAGAAGCAGCGGGTGATGCGTCGCGGCAACCGCGACGCGTAAGGACGCCAGGACGCCTACCCGCCTGCTTGCAGAGCCGGGCCATGCTCGGCTGCTTTTTCGTCCAGGCTTCGATCAAGCCTGATCAGGGCGCGACCTGCGCGTGCGCCAGCGATGGGCCCTGCCCTTCGCAGGACCGGTCAACCGGCCAGCATGCCCTGCCCGCGCAGCTGCGGCGACAGTGCCGCGTGCATCACCGCCAGGTGCATCACCACCGACAGTTCCGGCGCATGGCGATCGTCACCGGCCCGCCACTGCTGCGCCAGAAACGCCGCATCTGCCGGCAACAGGGCCATCAACTGGGCGTCGTCCAGCGCATCGGCAGAGGCCTGCAGCTGCCGCGCCAACTGCCGCGACTGCCACACATGCACACCGATGCTGAGGCTGGCCAGCGTCATCAGGGTCAGCGCCAGGCCGTGTTCGAACCATTGCGACAACACGTCCGGCCCCCACAGCAACACGGCCAGTACCGCCAGCGCCGGCAGCCGCCAGCCCAACCAATGGAAGCGGCCACGACGAGGCCAGTGCACCACCACCGCACTGGCCACCAGCGCGGCTGCTGCCGTGGCCGGCAGCTCGGTTGCCCAGGTGCCGGCCAGCAATACCAGCAGCACCGCCCAGACCCAGCCGGGCGGCAGCGCCCGCCGCTGGTAATCGGCCCCTACCGGGCCAACCAGCTGACGCAGGCTGCGCTGTTGCATTGCTTCGGTCACCGGCAGTCTCCGTGTCTGTGCAGGCTCGAATGGTCGCGACCAGTGTGTCGCAAATTCGTGCCAACAAAGTTAGCAATCCGCTATGACCAACGCTCTACAACATGTTGCGAAATGCGCGCGACGACTGAAACATGCTGCTCAGCCGCCGCAGAGATCCTTGCTGAGAAACACGCGGCTGGTGCCTGGCGGGTCACAGGGAACCTGGCCGAACACTGTCCAGCCGTGCTTCACATAGAAATCCGGGGCCTGGAAGCTGATGGTGTACAGCACCGCCGAGCGGCAGCCGCGCCTGCGGGCTTCCTCCTCGGCAGCGGCCAGCATCCGCGATCCCAGCCCGTTGCCGCGCCGCGCGGGCGGCAGGTAGAACAGGTCGACGAACAGCAGGCCCAGCGAGGTTCGCCCGCTCAGACCGCCCACCACCTCGCCGCTTGCCGGGTCGGTGGCGAGCACGGCCAGTGTGCGGCGATCAGCATGGCCGGCGGCCTCCAGGTTGAACTGGTCCAGGCCATTGGCGATCAGGTCCAGCGCTTCGCTGCTGGGGGCATCGGTCACGGCGATATCGAGCGGCATGCGGTCCATTCCTTGGGTGAATCCCGGGCCATCGATGCTAGCAAGCCGCCTGTGCCACCGGGTGACTGTTCAGACTTTTTGGCGTAGCATGTCCCCTGTTAGGCAGGTACTGATCGTGGCAACACGAAACAGGCCTTGTACCTTGCAGTACTTGAAGAAACCGGGGGTGCATTGGTTTCGACGGGGGTTGTGAAGTCGCCTGGCGCATGCCGAGGGGGTAGCTTTCCTCGTAAATCCAGCTGCAAAACTCTAGTTGCCAACGACGACAACTACGCTCCGGTCGCCCTCGCAGCCTAAAAACTGCGGTGCGTGACCTTCTGCCGACTTAGGCGGAGCCTCGAAACTGCTTGTGTCCATGCTCGCAGCGTAGAGTCATTATCATGGAATCGCGCTGGGCGGCTGCCTGTCAGTCCGGCACAAGAACACAACAGGCTGGTTCCCGGGTGCGCTTTGCACACCGTGCTGCTCGGGGATGAGATTCAACGGTGAGCTAAGCATGTAGTGCTGGGGATGGAGTGCCTTCGGACGGCGGTTCAATTCCGCCCACCTCCACCATTTGTACCGCCCTTCGGGGCACGAAAAGCCAGATCTCCCGTCGATTGGGGTCTGGCTTTTTTGTTTCCGGCGATCACCTTACGCCCACCCACTACGCAGGCGCGTTGCCGCCGGATCCCGCCGCCCTCAACTGAAGGTCCCGATGCGGCCAGGCAAAGGCCTGCCGCACCGGTCCCGCTGCTTCCACCAGACGGCCTCAACGCGCCGGACGTATCTGCCAGAGTTCGTACGCACCTTCTTTCATGAGGGGTGTTGCTTGCCCATCCGCACGGAGGGTTGCAATCGCAGTACGCAGGATGTGGTCTCTTTCCTGGCCCCCCTCGGCGCCAGGTGAGCGGACGATGAGGTATTCAGTACCGATGAGTTCGAGGAACGCCAGCGTGTGTTCGGGGCTGTCCACCAGTCCCGGGCGCGTCAGGGCGATGATGTCGATCGGCTCATATCGGATCGGCAGCCAGAAACCTTCGCCGCCGACATCACCTACGACCCGCGTACTCGGGGCCTCCTGCGCAAGACGCTGTGCCGTCTTTTCCAGGCCAATGTCCCGCCAGGCAGCAGCACGTCGCGAGGCGGTATCGAACATGGGACGGTCAAGGCGAGTATCGAACGCGCGGGTGCCGGGTCCCCAAGCACCCGTCACCAGACACATCAAGGCCGAAGCTACCGCGATGCAGAAGATCAGGCCACGCATTACCCGGCCCACACTGGGGCACGACTGCCACTTCCACAGCGATTGCTGGACAAGGAAACCCGCGACCATCATCAGGCTCAGCACAGGCGTGATGAAATAGTTTCCATCCGCACCTGATGCTTCGATGTAGCGATTACCCAACAGCATCGGGAAGAACAGCAACCCGATGAAAAAAACGGGTAGTGCGCGCCTCCAGGCAATGGGTCTTCTGTACCCCAGCACCAGGGCCGCCAGGGGCAGACCCACCCACGCATTACCTGTCCACAGAATCTGCAGCAGAGGGTACTGGCGTGGATCGAACAGATACGCCAACAGCGTCTGTCCCGGGGGGAGATAGACAAGCAGATCACTGGTCGGCAGGTGACCGACCGGTGAGCGCAACGGCAAGCCCCACGCCGCGAACAGGTCCAAGGCTGCATTGGGGGCGACAATGGGCACGCCGGCCAACCACCAGGTTCGCGCAGTGATGAGCCACACCAGCAGAATCACCGCGAAGAACACGCCGCTCACGACCATGGCATTGGGCTGCCCACGGCGATGCCGCTGGCGGCGCCATCGGACAAGGGCGGTGATCGCCAGCACACCGATGGCCATCGTGTAGGGAATGTTGGACAGCCGGGCCTGGCTGGCCAGCAGTGCCGCGGCCACGGCAATCCAGAACCACCCTGCCCCCCCTCTGTTGCCAAGTCGAAGCACTGCCAGCAGCGATATGGCAAGCAACAACGCTGCCAGGGCGTCGCCCTTGGCAGTGATTGAAATGTTGGCGAACGCTGGCAGCGTTGCAAGCAGCGCGACAACATAGGGCCGCAATGAACGCCCCACACGCAACTCGCGCAGGATCTGTGAAGCAACCGCAAGGGTGGCCAGCCAGCAGCCGATGCTCAAGCCGATGATGGCCGAAATGCTCCCGATTGCCGCCAGTGGTACCTGGAGCATCTCGATCAGCTTTGGATAGTAATGGACCGGTGCGACAAGCCCTTCACTGAAGAATATGTTGCCGCTGGCGATCAATGCACGGTCAGCCGACAGGCCGTACCAGTTCGAATCGAAATCCGATGAAACCGATGCTTTTGCAAACAGCACGAAGGTCAGGGTCGCGATCAAGGCGGTGACCGCAGGCGTTCGCTTGCCGCCTCGCTGCGCGCTGGACAGCAACATCCCTCCAAGCCAAGGTCCGCGCCGTAGAACGAGCATGCCTCCCAGCACCACTGTGGCGAGCCAGGCAAGTGCCTGCATGCTGCCGAGGCCAAGCAGCGAAGCCGTCCAAAGCAGAAGCGAGCAGGACACGATGCCGGCCAAGCCGACAATGACCTGCTGGCCCGGATCACGTTGGGATACACCACCGGCCAAGGCAACCAGGCATCCTCCCATGGCGAAAATGCCTTCCAGATAGAGATAGCTGGCGAGCATCGCCACATCCACACCATGATGCCGGGCATACAGCACAGAAACGGCTGCAACACTCCCCCACAGGGCCGGGCCACGCAGCAGCTTCATGGCCCCGTACAGCGCAAGAAACAGAACTGACGACTCCAGAGCCCCTTGCCATGCCGCCGGCTGCCTTACGTGCCACCCCCATACGCCCGCCCCGACCAGGGACCAGATCGGGACCGCAATGAAGACCAGTACCATCGCACCCACGAGTGCAAGTCTGGCGACGGGTGATTTCATGGATCCGCTCGATGGTTGCATGGGATGGCGCAGATTACTGCCCGGTACTGCGCTCGTCATCCTCGGGACGCATGCGTGCATGGGCAACCGATCCGTGCGGGATCGAGCGACGTGCCGGAGATGGCGACCAACGGAAGCATCTGAAATGGAAAGCGCAACTCTTGCTTTTGCCCTGTCGTGGACCCCGGGCAGTCACACGCCCGTGCGTGCGCAGCCGGAGTGGGACGGCGTCCACTTCATCCTCGTAACCGGCATATGGCCTGCTGCAGGCTGTCGTAGCACGGGCCAAAGCGATGCTACGGCGCCCGCCCATCGGCCAGGATTGCTGCAGATCACCGCGCTCTTGGCCGGCAGCCCCGCCCTACCCCACACTAGGGCCACCTCTCCCGTCATCCACGACATCCAGAAGGATCTGCCATGAACGCGCCGCCGCTTGCCCTGCTGCTGGGCCTGACCGCATCGACCGCCGCTGTTGCTGCATCTCCGTCGCCCGGCACCGCCGCGCTGGAAGCACTGCTGGCCTGCAAACCCGGCTCCGACTTCACCGAAGCGCAGGTGGACCAGGCATTCCATGCCGCTGGCCTGACCCGCGACCCGGGCAGCGTATTCGAGCCGCACGACAAGCCGGTCGCGCTGTTCGGCGGCACCGTGACCAGCGCGGATGTGAGCATTTCCAAGCCCTACAAGAGCCTGCATGTGTATCTGAAAGGTGTCGATCACGAGCGTTTGGCCCGATCCTGGGGAGTGACGACAGTCAACGAGGCGGCCGAGACCGAAGGGACCTCGTACCTCAGGAAGGTTGATGCCAGGCACACGTTGCATGTGGGTGCTGGCGACGACTACGAAGGTTATTCGGCCGCGGTGACCTGCCTGATCGAGGGCTGAGCTGCAGCGGGACTGGCTGGCAGATGCTGCTCGCCGGGCACGGCCCGGCGCTACCCGAACCCAGCTTCCGCCTTGACACGCCGCCCGCTAGAGTGGCGCCACCGCGCACCGCCACGCATTGCCACCATGAGCATCGGCTTGATCCGCCAGACCACCCTCATCCTCACCGCGCTGCTGCTGTTGAGCGGCTGCGCCACCCTGCGCCAGTTCGGCCCCTCGGTGCAGGTGGGCACGGTCACGCCCGGCCAGTACATCGCGCTCAAGCGCGGCGACATCCTTACCAGCGGCAAGCTCAGCGCGGCCACCACCGAGACCCTGCGCGTGGCAGGCCTGGACGAGGGTGCCTGCGCCAAACCCGGCCTGCCCTGCATCGAGGCCATGGAAGCGAGCATCGTGGTGCGCGAGGAAGAGAAACGCTCCTCGCTGGCCGAGCTCTGGGTGCAGTACGCGATGACCCTGCCGGCACCGAAGCGCGAATCGGCGGGCGTGGCACGCAGCAAAGCGGCGACCGCGGCGCCCGATGCGACCCTCCAGCCGCGCATGGATGCCTGGATGCAGGTCGCACGGCAGTCCTATGCCTATCTGTTCTTCACCGAACGCACCGCCAACCAGCGCGGGTTCGAAGACCGCCAGACCCAGGTGCGCGACTACTACAACCTGGCCGTGCAGGAATCGGCCGTCCTGCTGTTCGAAGCGTATTCAAGCAAGCAGGTGCGCAACGACAACGGGCGATTCCAGCTGGGCCGCTGGACCTTCGTGCTGGCGCCGGCCGACGATGGCGCGGCGGCGGACACGCGCGAACCGCTTGAGCTGGTACCGGCCGCGTCGATGTCCTTCACCGGCACTCTGCGCAGCGTGCATCGCCGCGACGGTTTTGGTGCCGAGCTGGTAGCGGTGATGGCTGACCCGGCCACGACCGGGCTGGCCGCCGCCGCGGCGGGCACTGCACCGGCGCCCGAGCGCGACTGGAGCGAGATGCCGTCGCCGTCGATGACCGTGCTGCTGCGCTTTTCCGGGAAGAACCTGTGGGAAGTACTGCACGATGACGAGCCCGAACTGGAGATCCATGATCCGTACCAGGTAGCCGTGGTGGAACTTCATGGCGAGCAGGTGCCGCTGGCGGCGAATTTCACCGCCGGCTACGCGCTGTGGCTGGCGCGCTCCAATTTCAGCCGGCAATCACTGCGTTCGCTGTTCGGCGGCAAGGGCGGCATCGACAAGCCGCACCTGTTCATGATGCAGCCGTACGACCCCAACCGCCGCGTGCTGCTGATGATCCACGGCCTGGCCAGCAGCCCGGAAGCGTGGGTGAACGTAGCCAACGAGCTGATGCGCGACGAGGAGATCCGAAGCGACTTCCAGATCTGGCAGTTCTACTACCCGACCAACATGCCGATCGCACTGAGCCACGATGAGATCCGGCGGATCCTGCACGACACGCTGGGTCACTACGATCCGACCGGCAAAGCGCTCGCGTCGCGGGACATGGTGGTGGTCGCCCATAGCATGGGCGGAGTGATCTCGCGGCTGATGGTGTCTTCCTCGGGTGATCATCTGGTCGACACCCTGCTGGCGACCGCGCAGATGACCCCGGCACAGCGCGAACTGCTGCGGACCAAGGGCGCGCCGGTGCTGACCTTCACACCGGAACCGGAAATCTCACGCGTGGTGTTCATCGCTACGCCGCATCGTGGCACCGATGTGGCCGGCACCCGCCTTGGTCGCTGGCTCGGCCGCTTCGTGCGCCTGCCACTGACCGTGCTGGAGGATGTTGCAACGCTGGCCAACGATGGCAAGGTCGAGCGCAACGACGACAAGCATGGTTACCAGATGAACAGCATCCAGAACCTGGACAAGGACGATGCCTTCGTCAAGGCCGTGGCCGACCTGCCGATTTCGCCCAAGGTCCACTATCACTCGATCATCGCCCGCGCCAACGCGCAGGGGCCGCTGGAAAAGACCGACGATGGACTGGTGCCGTACTGGAGTTCGCACCTGCCCGATGCGGTTTCGGAAAAGGTGATCGTGTCCGGGCACAGCGTGCAGGAAGCCACGCCGGCCATCGTCGAGCTGCGGCGGATCCTGCATGAGGACATGCTCGAGCACCCGTTGCCGGAAAAGTAGCGTGGCGTCATCCGTGGCGGAGCGCTGCATTGAATGCCTGCGCGACCCCCTGTAGCGTCGCGGCTGCCCATACGGGCTACAACGGAGAACACGCATGAAGAGGACGTTCAGGCTGTCTGTTGCTATCGGTGCCGTGGCGTTGGTGTTTGGATTGAACGCCGTCGCGGCCGAACCTACCCCCTGCGACGAATGCTACCGCGGGTATCAGATCTGCCTTTCGCAGGGCAAGAGCGAGATCTGGTGTTACGGCGCGCTTTCACGGTGCCTGAAGAACTCGACCGGCTGCAATCCGCCGAACTGAGTGTACGGGCCGATCGATCTGCAGCGGCATGGCAGTAACTGATCGACCCTGGCCAGCCCCGACCTGATGGGGCTGGCCGCTACTGACGCACGGCCGCTGAGGGAATTCCCTCATCGCGCGTGTGCACCCGCCCTCCTATGCTGGCCCCACATTCCCGCAGGAGGTCTGCATGAACACGCAAGAACCCAGCCGCCAGCCCAGCCCCGATCCGGCCGAGCGCGATGCCTTTTTCCCATCGCCGTATTCGCTCTCGCAGTTCACTTCGGCGCGCAGCGATCTGTCCGGCGCGGACTATCCGGACGCACGCCGCGACGGGCGCTGGAAGGTGCTGTTGATCGCTGCCGACGAGCGCTACCTGCCCACCGCCAATGGCCACCTGTTCTCCACCGGCAACCATCCGGTGGAAACCCTGCTGCCGATGTACCACCTGGACAAGGCCGGCTTCGACTTCGACGTGGCAACGCTGTCGGGCAACGCCGCCAAGTTCGAGTGGTGGGCGTTCCCGCGCGAGGACAAGGAAATCACCGGCCTCTACGAGCGCTACGAAACACGCTTCCGCCACCCGCTGCAGCTGGCTGACGTGGTGGCTGGCCTGGATGCCGGTTCGGACTACGCCGCCGTGTTCATCCCCGGTGGCCACGGCGCCCTGATCGGCCTGCCGGAAAGCCCGGCAGTCAAAGCCACCCTGCAGTGGGCGATGGCCGCCCAGCGCCACATCATCACCCTCTGCCACGGCCCCGCCGCATTGCTGGCGGCCGGCGTGGACGAGGCAGATGGCGGGTCGCTGTTCCGTGGCTATCGCATCTGTGCGTTTCCCGACGCGATGGACCGGCAGACGCCCGACATCGGCTACATGCCGGGGCAACTGCGCTGGTTCTTCGGCGAGCGCTTGGCGCAGCAGGGCGTGCAGATCGTCAACGAGGGCATCGATGGCAGCGTGCTGCAGGACCGCCTGCTGCTGACCGGCGACAGTCCGCTGGCCGGCAACGCATTGGGCAAGCTGGCCGCACGCACCCTGCTCGACGCTCTGGCCGGGCGCTGAAGATGGCCGAGGTGATGCAGGCACTGCTGCAGCTGGAACGTGCACGCGCGCTGGATGCGGTGGGCACGGTACTACGCGACAGTGCCTCGCCACTCGGCTACGACCGCCTGCTGCTGTTCGCCACCGGCACCGGCCTGGAGCGCGGTGCGCAGCGCGTGTACTGGATCGAGGGCGATTGGCTTGGCGAGGGCGGGCAGACCGACCTGGACGCCTATCTGCACGCCTGCCCGGTCAACCGGCACGTGCTGGACAGCAACGCGCCGTTCTTCTGGAGCAAGCGCCAAGGCGTGCGCGGTGAGCGCTACCAGGTGGTGAAGCAGCCACGTGGTGAAGGCCTGCACGGGCTGCAGGTTCCGGTGTTCGGTAGCACCGGGCTGGAAGGGGCGATCAGTTTCGCGGGCCACAGCATCGATGCCTCGGCCGGCGCGCGCGTGCTGCTGGCAACCGTGGGCGCAGCGGCGTTCCGTGCAGCGCAGCGGCTGGCGCAGCCACCGCTGGAGGTACCGGCAGGTGCGCTGAGCGCGCGTGAGCGCGAAGTGCTGCGCTGGGTCGCGGCCGGCCGCCGCCAGGCCGATGTTGCCGCCACCCTGGGCCTGTCCGCACGCACGGTGGAAAACCACCTTCGTCGTGCCCGCCAACGGCTGGGCGTGGCAACCACCGCACAAGCCGTGCGTACCGCCATCCGCCGCGGCGAGATCGAAGAGTAAGCCGCTGCCGGGCACTTCCGGCAGGCCCGCACGCGTGATACACAACCGATGCGCATGTGCGCGATTGCAGAAAGCAAGGATGATGCTGATGAAACTGCAACTGGCCGCGATGGCCGCACTGGTCGTAGCAACTGCAACCCTCGGCCCGATCGCAGACGCCAATGCTGCCCCCCCGGGCACTTCGGTTTCGTGCGTGCCTGTGGCCGTGGACCGCAACCGCGTCCACCAGCACTGTACCGAAACCTATATCGACGACTGGGGCAACGAAGTCTCGTTCGAGTACTGGATCGACGAATACGGCAACCCCTACCTGGTGTGAGTGCCCATCGACAAGGAGTGTGAGCATGAAACTGCATGAAGGATGGATGGGGTGCGCGTTTGCCAGCGTGCTGGCATTGGCGGCACTGGCACCGGCTGCCCCGCTCAGCGCTGCCGAAGTGATCGAGGTACAGGAACAGTGCGTGCCCTTCCGCGTGGCGGGCAACGTGTTCCACCAGCGCTGCACGTCGTACGTGGTCTATGACGATGGCACGCGCGAGGTCAGCGGCCACTACAACCGCGACGAAAACGGGATGATCTACGACCCCTGATCGGCCCCGCAGTGCCTGCCGGGCGGTGCAACGCCGACCGCCCCGCCTTCGCTCCACTCGCCCATCCCGGCATACCCCTGCACCGCCCTTCCATGGCATGCTCCGTGAAACCGTTTTCATGGAATGGAGGGATTCCACGATGTTGTCGCGTTTCCGCACGCCTGCGCTCTGCGCACTGTTGGCCCTTGCACTGCCCGCTGCCGTCTGGGCAGGCCCGGCTGCTCCCCTGAAGGTGATGTCGTTCAACGTACGCACGCCAGCGGACACCGATCCGGGCAAGCGCTGGGAGGACCGCCGCGATGCGATGGTCAAGGTCATCCTCGACGCACATCCCGCCGTGATCGGTACCCAGGAGCTTGTGCAGCAGCAGGCCGACTACCTGGCCGATCATCTGCCCGGCTATCGCTGGTTCGGTGAAGGCCGACGCGGTGGCAGCGGCGACGAGCACATGGGCGTTTTCTACGACAGCAAAGCCCTGGTGGTGGAGCAGTCCGGCAACTTCTGGCTGTCCGATACACCTGACGTTGCCGGCAGCATCAGCTGGGGCAACCTGTTTCCACGCATGGTTACCTGGGCCTTGTTCCGCCGCGTGGACGATGGTCGCCGCTTCTACTTCATGAACACCCATCTTCCCTACCGCGACGAGGACGAGCCGCGGCGGATCAAGGGGGCTGAGCTGATCGCCTCGCGCGTTGGCGCGCTGCCTTCCGATCTGCCGGTGGTGCTGACCGGTGATTTCAACAGCGAGCCAGGCGGCGGCACCTACCAGGCATTCACGCGGGTGCTGCAGGACGCGCGGACCCAGGTCAAAGCACCGCAGGGGCCACGGCTGACGTTCCACAACTTCACCGGCACCGCGACCTCGCAGCTTGACTGGGTACTGGTGCGTGGCTTCCAGGCACGCCGTTTCAAGACCGATGACCGTCGCATCGAGGGCGTACTGCCTTCGGACCATTTCCCGCTGGTGGTTGAACTGGACTGGCCCAGGCACTGAGCACCGCGGCGACCACTACTACGGTGGTGGTCGCCTGCCCAGCAGCCGGTACAGCGCCTGGTGCTGGTCGCGCGCCTGGCAGATACGGGCGGCGACCGCCAGGAAGATCGCCAGGCCGATCAGGCCGATGCCCAGCATGGCATCGGGCAGGCGCAGGAAGCCGATGGCGGCCGCCATCGCCGCCAGAACCATCAGCACCACCACCGCGACCGACAGGCCTGCCCCCGGCGGCCCCGGATCACCGAACAGCATTCGCCGCGTCGACTGTTTTGCTTCGCTCATGTCTTGTCCTCCGGTGGCTTTCCCCACTAGTTACACGGTGGGCAGCACTTCCGGCAGAGTCATAAACGTCACGACGGCGAGAATGCCGACGACGCTGCCAGTGCAGACCTGACCGGCGCACCGGGGGGAATGAACGTGGGCGTCCAGCGGGCCAGTCATCCATCGCGGATGCACCTGGCTATCGAAGGCGACGATATCGATGCCGAAGCCGATGGGTGATGGAAGCGCCCAGCGGTCACCGCTTCTGCATCGTGCGCATGCGCGACTGGGCTTGAAAGAGAAAGGGGACAGCTGCCTGCGCCGCCGTCCCCTTCCGTTTACGGCTACCGCTATCGAGCCTGCGCCACGCTGGGTGCCTGCGGCGACTGGCCCCAGCCGCCAAGCGCCTTGTAGACACCGACCACGCTGACGTTGACTTCCGATTCGGCCGCGGCCAATGCATCGTCCGCCACCAGCTGGGTGCGCTGTGCATCAAGCAGGGTCAGGAAGTCTTCCGAACCCTCGCGATAGCGGATCTGCGCAAGCGATTCGGCACGTCGCGCCGCCTGCGCCTGCTCGACCACGATCGCCAGGCGTGCCTGCTGCTTGGAGTAACGCGTCAACGCATTTTCGGTGTCTTCCAGTGCCAGCAGCACCGCCTGCTCGTACTGCGCGGCCACGCCCTCGGCTTCGGCCTTGCTGGCACGCAGGCGCGCCTTGACCGTACCGAAATCGAACGCCGCCCAGCTCAACGACGGGGTCAGCGACCACGCCTTGTTGTTGCCGTTGACCAGACCGCTGGCATCGCCGCCGAGGAAGCCGACGAAACCGGACAGCGACAGCCGCGGGAACAGATCGGCCGTGGCCACGCCGACACGCGCGGTGGCGGCGGCAAGGCGACGCTCGGCAACCCGCACGTCGGCACGCTGGCGCAGCAGTTCACGGGTGTCACCCAGCGGCAGCGCCTTGGCGAATGCCGGCACTTCGTGCGGCGCCAGCATGTCGTTCAACACTTCCGGACGCTGCCCCAGCAACACCGCCAGTCGATTGCGCGACTGTGTTTCGGCCACTTCCAGCAGCGGGATGTCGGCCTCGATCGCCTTCAGGCGTGCACGACTGCTCTGCACGTCCAGCTCGCTGCCTGCACCCAGTTCCCAGCGTGCCTCGGTCAGCTTCTGCGTATCGCGCAGATTGACCAGGGTGCGCTGGGCCACGGCGATGCGCTTCTGCGTGCCGCGCAGCTCGAAGTAGTTGCGCGCCACTTCAGCGGCGACCAGCACCTGTGCGTCAGCCAGGTTGGCCTGCTCGGCGTCGAGGTCGGCGCGCGCGGCCTCTGCAGCACGGCGCTTGCGGCCGAACAGATCCAGCTCCCAGCCCGCATCGAAGCCGAGCTGGTAGCTTTCACTGAACACCCGCTGCCCACCCAGCTGCGGATCGGGTTGCTTGCGGCGATCGTAGCTGCCGCCCGCGGTGATGTGCGGTGCCTGGTCGAAGCGGCTTTCGACGAACACCGCGCGAGCCTGGCTGACGCGGGCCACGGCCACGCGCAGGTCCAGGTTCTCCGACAGTGCGCCGTGTACCAGTTCTTCAAGCACCGGATCATCGAACTGCGCCCACCAGCTGGCGACCGGCGAGGCCGTGCTGAACACGGCCTGCTGCGCGCCGGTCAGCGCCACCGGTGCCTGCACCGGCGCTTTGTAGTTGGGACCGACGCTGACACAGCCTGCCAGCACCAGGCTGGAGACGGCCATCGCCAGGGTACGGATCACCATGGCAGCACCTCGCCCAGGTAGGTGAAGCTGCCACTGGCACCGGACTCGCCGATCAGCGCCATCTCCACGCTGGAACGCGCGCCTTCGGAGATTTCGATTTCGCCGTTGCCGCCGTTCATGTCGGTCTTTACATAGCCCGGGTGGACGGTGTTGACCTTGATCGGCGTGTTGCGCAGCTCGTAGGCCAGGCTGAGCGTCCAGCTGTTCACCGCCGCCTTGGAGGCGTTGTAGGCCGGAATCTTGAAATCGTAGATGCCCGACGCGGGGTCGGCATGCAGGGTCTGCGAGCCGAGCATGCTGGACACGTTGACGATGCGGCCGGACTTGGCCTGCTTGACCAGCGGCAGGAAGGCCTGGGTCACTGCGACCAGGGCATAGACGTTGGTGTCGAAGGTACGCTTCCAGGTATCCAACGACTGCTCCGACGGCGCCTGTGCCGGGTTCTCGATCATGATGCCGGCGTTGTTGACCAGGATGTCCAGGCGGCCATGGCGCTGGCGCACCTGCTCGACGGATTCGGCGATGCTGGCCGCATCGGTCACGTCCAGCTGGATGGCTTCCACCGGCAGGCCTTCGCCCTGCAGCAGCAGCGCCTGTTCCACAGCGGTCTCGCGCTTGCGACCTGCCAGCAGCGTGTGCACGCCGGCCTGTGCCAGCTGGCGCGCGGTTTCCAGGCCGATGCCACGGGTAGCGCCGGTGACCAGCGCGATCTTGTTCTGATGGGTGTTCATCGATTCATGCCTTGGTTTGGGGGAAAGCGGTAGCCCGCCACGTCCCGGCGCCGCCCCATTCCCTGCAATTATGGGTGGTACGGGAGCCCGGACGCCCCCACCGGGCCCCCCCCGTGGGGGTTCAAAACATAGCCAGG
>NZ_JBRRDR010000052.1:0-29238 GCF_056759755.1 Stenotrophomonas sp. STEN046 | reverse complement strand
GAACGGCTGAGCCCCTCGTGGCTGGGCGACTTGAGAACAGAAGCCTTGCTTGGCCGGTAGGGGGGGGGAGGCGCCGGGGGCCCCCCAGAAAAAACCAAAATAAAAACGGGACCCCACCCAAAACGCCCCACCCCCCCCCCCCCCCCCCCCCCCCCCGCCCCCCCCCCCCCCCCCCCCCCCCCCCCCCCCCCCCCGCCATCCCCCAGAAAGCCAGCTTCTGTCGTTGACGTTGCTTCTGCTTCGGCGGGTGCAGGGCGCAGCCCTGCAAAGAAACCCCAACCTCAGTAACGCGGCCGGCCTTCTTCCAGCACCTGGCGCAGGAACGGCACCGTGATCCGCCGCTTCGCCGCCAGCGATTCCCGGTCCAGCCAGTCCAGCAGCGTGATCAGCCCACCCAGCTCACGCCCGGTGTGCGACAGCAGCCACTCGATGGCTGCCTCGTCGATCGCCAGGCCACGGCGCAGCGCGCGCTCGCGCAGCACCGCCGCGCGGCCTTCCTCGTCCAGCGGCTGCAGCAGCACCCGCACGCACTGTCCCAGCCGCGAACGCAGGTCCGGCAGCACCAGGCCCAGTTCACCCGGGGATTTCTGTGCGGTGTACAGCACCGTCACGCTGGCAGCGCGCGCGCGGTTGTGGAAATCAAACAGCGCAATCTCGTCCTCGCGGTTGCCCGCCACGGCATCCAGTCCGTCCAGCGCCACCAGCTCGCGATGCTCCAATCCTTCCAACGCCACCCGCACCCGGCCCACCACGCTGGCCAGCGGCACATACGTCGGCAGCCGACCCGCCTGTTCCGCACTGGAACACATCGCCAGCGCCTGATGGGTCTTGCCGGTGCCAGCGGCGCCTTCCAGGTAGATCCAATCGTGGCTGGCACCTACTGCGATGGCATGCAGCTGCGCCAGCGCGCCGTCCGGCGCACCGATGAAGCTCTCCAGGCGCTGGTCCCGCGGATAATGCAGGGCCAGCGGAAGTTGCGGCACACCAATCACTTCAGCTCCGGACCCTTGTCGTTGCCAGGCACGATGATATGGGGCTGATCGATGACGCCATCAAGCACGATCGCAGGCTTCTCGCCGGCATACAGCTCGCTCTGGCGGTAGCGCTGGTGCGCATAACGCAGCAGCACGTTGGTCACCGCCGCCACCGGCAGCGCCAGCAGCATGCCCAGGAAGCCGAACAGCTGGCCACCGGCCATCACCGCGAAAATCACCGCCACCGGGTGCAGGCCGATCTTGTCACCGACGATGCGCGGGGTCAGCACGTAGCTTTCCAGCAGCTGGCCGACGGTGAACACCACGCCCACCAGGATCAGCAGCTTGAGGTCGATGCCCTGCGCCTGCACGAGTGCGGCCACCACCGCCATCAGGATGCCGGTGGTCGCGCCCAGGTAGGGAATGAAGCTGATCAGGCCGGCGATCAGGCCGATCAACAGGCCCAGCTTGAGGCCGACCAGCGACAGGCCACCGGCGTAGATCACGCCCAGCGCCAGCATCACCAGGAACTGCCCGCGGATGAACGCACCGAGCACCTCGTTGGATTCACGCGCCAGCGAGGTGATCGTGCCGATCTGGTTGCGCGGAATGACCGAGGCCACGCGCTCGACCAGCTTGTCCCAGTCGCGCAGGAAGTAGAACGCCAGGATCGGCAGCAGCAGGATGTTGACCACCCAGGTCACCACCGTGAAGCCCGAGCGCGAGACATAGCCCATGAAGGTCGTGGCGAATCCACCGGCCTGCTGCCAATGGCTGCGCACCCACTCGATCAGCCGGTCCGGATCCATCCACTGCATCACTTCCAGCCCGGTCTTCTGCTCGAACCAGGGAATGCCCTTCTCCATCAACCAGGCCTGCGCCTGCGGTGCGGCGGCGATCAACGTGGTGATCTGGCGCTCGATCATCGGCACCAGCACCAGCAGCAGCGCGGTGATCACCAGCACCATCGCTGCGAACACCAGCACCACGCCGGTCATCCGCGAGCGACCGGTGGCCTCGATGCGGTCCACCAGCGGATCGCCCAGCCAGGCCAGCGCCAGCGCCAGCACGAACGGGGTCAGGATCGGTGCCAGCAGCCAGACGACCCAGCCGATCAGGCCGGCCAGCAGGATGTACTTCAGGCGTCGCAGGAACTGCGCGATTTCCGCTTCCGGGGACAGGATCATCGCAGGCGGTACTCGTTGCTCACCGGCGCCGGCGCCGGTGCACCGGTCGTATCGTCGATCGGCGTGGGCAGCGCCGGCAGCGTTGCCGACGGCACCAGCACGCCGTTGTCGCCCAGCATGCGGTTGAATCCGGCCAGGCCGGTGGTCATCTCAAGGTTCAGCTCCAGGTGGTCGGCCGTCGCACGCAGCGGGGTGACGTTGCGCACCACCGCCACTTCACGCAGGCCGGCGGCCAGGCGCAGGTATTCCTCGGCACTGTTGATACCGGTCACCACCACGCGGTAGGTGCCGGCCTGGCCGGTGGCTGCACCGGCCTTGGCATAGCGCTTGACCAGGGCATCGGCCGCGCCGTCGGCACCGGCGGCCATTGCGCGCATGGCGTTGGCATCCTTGCTGGTCCACTTGCTCAGTTCACGGCCGTTGTCGACGAACACCCAGTCCGCCTGCCAGCCGCCACTGGCACGGTACAGCTTGCCGATCAACTGCATCGGCGGCGAATAGCGCGACGAAGCGCGCGCAACGGCGGCGCTGTCCTGGCGCCAGATGGCACCGGCCAGGGCCTGTTCGGCGGCACCGCCACTGGGAAGGCCGAGCTTGTAACCACGCTCGATGGCACGGCTCAGCAGTGGCCGCGCGGCATTGGCCTGCTGCACGCTGACCAGGCGCGGTCCGCTGCCATCATCGACCGCCAGCCACAGCACCGGCTTCGGCCGCGGCTGCGGCCACAGCGGCAGACCCAGCGCCGACACCAGCCCGTCAACGTCGTCCTCGCGGAAGCGGGCGACCAGCAGGGTGCGGAAGCTGGGGGCACCGCTGGCACCCACGCTCTGGTCCTGCTTGTAGTCATAACTGGCCACGTAATCCTTGGCGTTGCGCAGCGCCTGCACCACGCCGGGGCGGGACATTACGCTGCGATCTCCGGACAACTTGCCCAGAACCACGCTCAACGCACGCGCAAGCGCACCGTTGCGGTCAGCCTCGGCTTGGCTGTTGACGGGCACTTCGGCCTCGTACGCACCACTGGCAGTGGCAACATCCCCCTCGGTTCGCATGCCGCTCTGGGCCATCGTGGCCACCGGCAGGCACAGCGCAAGGAGCAGGGTCAAAATCAGGCTGCGGCGCATCAGGACATCCATTGGCTCGACGTATCCGGGGGGAATTGTTGCCCGAATACGGCCTTTGCGCCAATGCGGCCTGTTAAAATCGGCGATTCAACCCCTGCCAGCGCCGACGCCCGTGACCAACAGCCCGTCTTCCGCCCCTTCCCCCCTCACCTACCGTGACGCGGGTGTCGACATCGACGCCGGCAACGAGCTGGTCGAGCGGATCAAGCCCCTGGTCAAGCGCAGCTTCCGCCCGGAAGTGATGGGCGGACTGGGCGGCTTCGGCGCCCTGTTCGACCTGTCCAACAAGTACCGCGAACCGGTGCTGGTGTCCGGCACCGACGGCGTGGGCACGAAGTTGAAGCTGGCCCACCAGCTGAACCGCCACGATACGATCGGCATCGATCTGGTCGCCATGTGCGTGAACGACGTGCTGGTGCAGGGCGCCGAGCCGCTGTTCTTCCTGGACTATTTCGCCACCGGCAAGCTGGACATCGACACCGCTGCGGCGGTGGTCGGCGGCATCGCCAATGGCTGCACCGAGGCCGGCTGCGCCCTGATCGGCGGCGAAACCGCTGAAATGCCCGACATGTATGCCCCGGGCGAGTACGACCTGGCCGGCTTCACCGTTGCAGCGGTCGAGAAGAGCGAACTGAAGGACGGCGCCCACGTCGCCGCCGGCGACGTCCTGATCGGCATCGCCTCCTCCGGCCCGCACTCCAACGGCTATTCGCTGGTCCGCCGCATCTACGACCGCGCCGGCCGCCCGGCCGAGCTGGAGCTGGAAGGCGGGGTCAAGCTGGTGGATGCGCTGATGGCGCCGACCCGGCTGTACGTCAAGCCGATCCTGTCGCTGCTGAAGTCACATGGCGCTGCGATCCACGGCATGGCGCACATCACCGGCGGCGGCCTGACCGAAAACATCATCCGCGTGGTGCCCGAAGGCCTCGGCCTGGACATCCAGGCGTCGTCGTGGACCCTGCCGCCGGTGTTCCAGTGGCTGCAGAAGGAAGGCGCCGTGGCTGACAGCGAAATGTGGCGCACCTTCAACTGCGGCATCGGTTTCGTGCTGATCGTGGCCCCGGACCAGCTGGATGCGGTTTCCGCAGCGGTCAAGGCCGAGGGCCTGGAACATTGGACCATCGGCCAGGTGGTCACCGCCCAGGGCGACGAACGCGTCCACATCGCCTGATCGGCCGACCAAGGAACCTGCATGGACGCATCGCCCCCCTTGCCGCCGCCACTGTCCCCCCCGGTGCTGCCGCCGAACCCGGCCGCGCCGGTGTTCGGCCCGCAGGATGCCACCCAGCTGCGCCAGCTGGCGATCGCGCACTACGTGGTCGCCGGCCTGATTGCGGTGTTCTCGCTGATCTTCGTCCTGCATATCGCGCTGGGCATAGCCATGCTGACCGGTTCACTGCCGATGAAGTCCGGTGGTAATCCGCCATCGCCGGAAGACCAGCAGATCGTGGGTTGGATGTTCACCGTGATGGGCACCTGCATCGTGCTGGGCGGCCTGACCCTGGCCGGCTTCATGGCCTATGCCGGCCGTTGCCTGTCGCGGCAACGGCGCTACCTGCTGTGCATGATCGTGGCCGGCCTGTCGTGCCTGTTCACTCCCATCGGCACCATCCTTGGCGTGTTCAGCCTGGTGGTGCTGCTGCGCCCGCAGGTCAAGGCCGCCTTCGCCGCCAGCACCTGAACTGCCAGGCGCGTGCACCCTTCCTTCTGCTGACCGCCTCCACATGTCCACGCCCGCCCTGTCCACAGCTGCTCCCCACCGCACTGCAAACCTGTTGTCGGCACCGAAGAAGATCGCGCTGGCGCTGGTGCTGGCAGTGTTCGCAGCCACCTGGATCAACCCCCTGTGGCCTCTCGAACAGACCCTGCACAGCTCGCTGACCGTGGTCGGCCTGCTGGCCCTGTTCTGGGCCGACCGGCGCTGGCGCCTGGGCAACGGTGCGTTCATCGCGATCTGCGGGTTCATCGCCCTCCATTGCGTGGCCGCGCGCTGGCTGTATTCGAATGTCCCTTACGACGCCTGGCTGCAGTCCCTGTTCGGCTGGTCACCGGATGCGGCGTTCGGCTGGCAGCGCAACCATTTCGACCGCCTGATCCATTTCCTCTATGGCGTCTGCTTCACACCGGCGCTGCTGCAGCTGGCACGCCACAGCTGGCCGGCGCTGCGCATCGGCCAGGCGTTCACCCTGGCAGTGATGGCGGTGATGTGTTCCAGCCTGGTCTACGAATGGTTCGAGTGGGGCATCGCCCTGGCCTTGTCGCCCGACGCTGCCGAGGCCTACAACGGCCAGCAGGGTGACATGTGGGACGCCCACGCCGACATGCTGCTGGCAACGCTGGGCAGCGTGGTGACGTGGCCACTGCTGCGCCGGAGCGTGGCGCGATGAGCCTCTGCCGAATCGCGGTGCTGGCGTCCGGTCGCGGCAGCAACCTGCAGGCGATCCTGGACGCAATCGCCACGGCGCGGCTGCCGGCGGACATTGTCGGCGTGTTTTCCGACCGTCCCGATGCGGCCGCACTGGAACGGGTCGCACCGGAACAGCGCTGGGGCCATGCCCCGAAGGAATTCAGCGACCGCGCGGCCTACGAAATCGCATTGGGGGATGCGCTGGCCGCATCCACGCCGGACTGGATCGTCTGCGCCGGTTACATGCGCATTCTTGGCGCTGATTTCGTGCAGCGCTTCTCTGGACGCCTGGTCAACATCCACCCCTCGCTGCTGCCGCTGCACAAAGGCCTGCATACCCACGCGCGGGCCATTGGAGCCGGTGACCGCGAGCATGGCGCCAGCGTGCACCTGGTGGTTCCAGAACTGGATGCCGGTGCAGTACTGGCGCAGGCGCGGGTACCGGTGCTGGCCGGTGATGACGCGCAACGCCTGGCCGATCGCGTGCTTGCGGTGGAGCATCCACTGCTGATCGCCACCCTGCAGCTGCTGTGTGCCGGCCGCCTGGCTGAACAGGAAGGCCAGCCGACACTCGACGGTCACCCCCTGTTTAGGCCGTTGGCTCTAGATTCCGCCGGGAACCTGAACCGGTAACGCCCGTGCACACGCCCCGCTGACTGCGGGGCTGGCATCCTGCCCCCCTCCTGCGGTTCCTGCCGGCCATGAAGACTCCGTCCCTGTTGCGTACAACACTGCTGCTGCCGCTTGCCGTCCTCGCCTGTGCAGGCTGGGGACAGGCGCAACAACCCCAGCCCGCCCCGGCGCCTGCCGAGGTGGCGCCGCCGGTGCTGCCCGCGCTGGCGTGGGAGCCGCCGCCGCTGCAGCCGTTCAGCGCGACCTACCAGGCCTTCTACAAGGGCAAGGAAGCAGGCGATGCCACCATGCAGGTAACCCACACCGGCGGCAGCCAGTGGCGGGTGGACATGCAGGTGGTTGGTCGCCGCGGCTTTGCCAGCGTGCTGGGCCTGAACATCGAGCAGAGCACGGTCTTCGAAGAACGCGGCGGCGTGTATGCACCGCTGAGCCAGAGCACGGTGCGCAAGGGCCTGTTCCTGGGCAAGAAGGCGGTCGGCACCTACAACTGGCAGGCCGGCACCGCGCAGTGGAGCGGCGACGTCAAGAAGGATCGCGCGCAGCCCATTCCGCTGCAGGCCGGCGACCAGAGCGCGCTGCTGATGAACCTGTCGATCATGCGCGATGCCCGCCCCGGCGTGGCCATGCACTACCGCTACGTCGACATGGGCAAGGTGCGCCAGCACGATTACCAGGCCGCGCCGCAGACCGAGAACGTCGAGGTCGGCGACCTGTCCTACAACGCCCTGCGGGTATTCCGCAGCAATGGCGGCAACAACGAAACCATTCTCTGGATCGCCAACGGTGTCCCCACCCCGGTGCGCATCCTGCAACGCGAAGACGGCGAAGATCGCGTCGATCTGCGCCTGATCGAATACCAAGGAGTCTGAGCATGAACACCCTCACCCGCCCCCTGACCTGGATCGCCGCTGCCGCACTGTCGGTGGCCAGCCTGCCGGCCATGGCCCTGCAGCCCTTCAAGGCCGAATACCTGGCCAGCTACATGGGCATGCAGGCCAACGGCAGCATGACCCTGGCCAGCGAAGGCACCAACAAGTGGCGTTACAGCCTGCAGGTCAAGAACCAGCTGGCCGACCTGAGCCAGAGCACGGTGTTCGAGGAAGTGCGTGGGCAGTTGCGCCCGCTCAGCAGCCAGGACCGTTCCGCACTGCTGGTGAAGAAGCGCAACGTGCAGGCGAACTACAACTGGACCAGCAACCAGGCCACCTGGACCGGCGACATCAAGCCGGACCGCGCAGGTCCGGTGGCACTGAAGAGCGGTGACATGGACGCGCTGCTGATCAACCTGGCCATCGCCCGTGATCTCGCTGCCGGCAAGCCGCTGACCTATCGCATGGTCGACGAAGGCCGGGTCAAGAACATGACCTACCGCGTGGTGGGCAAGGAAGCGATCACCGTCGGTGGCAAGAGCTATGAGGCGACCAAGGTGTCGCGCGCCGACGGCAACAAGGAACTGATTGCCTGGATCGTGCCGGAGTTCCCGGTGCCGGCCCGCATGCTGCAGCGTGAGAGCGGCCGTGACGCGCTGGATCTGACCATCAAGGCGATGAACTGACCGACGGTCTGCGCCATCCACGCATGGCGTGGATCTACTTCACGTTCCAGTAGATCCACGCCATGCGTGGATGGGTGTATTCCATAAAAAACGCCCGCTTACGCGGGCGTTTTCTTATTTCTTCGCTTCTTCGGCCGGCTTGAACTCGGTGCGGCAATCCACCCGGATCTGCTCGCCCGTGCTGCGCCGGATGAAGGTACGGCAGTGCCGGCTTCCTTCCTGGCTGTCATTGACCGCCACCGCATAGAACGACTGGATGATCTCGTCACGGGTCACCGTGCCGTCACCATTCCAGTCCATGTCCTTCTGCTCGATGCCCTTGGTGATGGCGATGTTGGCGTACCAGGCGTAGCCCAGCCACGCCAGCACGATCAGCACCAGCACCAGCAGCGCCTTGCGACGACGGCTGAACCTGCCGCGCAGGATCATGCAGCAACCCGCCGGATGCTGGCGCCGAGCGAAGACAGCTTCTCTTCGATGTTCTCGTAGCCACGATCAAGGTGGTAGATGCGGTCGATGCTGGTATCACCGTCGGCCATCAGGCCGGCCAGGATCAACGACGCCGAGGCGCGCAGATCGGTGGCCATCACCGGTGCACCGCTCAGGCGTTCCTGGCCGCGCACGATGGCGGTGTGGCCCTCCACCTGGATGTCCGCGCCAAGGCGCAGCAGCTCGTTGACGTGCATGAAACGGTTCTCGAAGATCGTTTCGTTGATCACACCCACGCCGTCGGCCACGCAGTTGAGCGCCATGAACTGGGCCTGCATGTCGGTCGGGAACGCCGGGTACGGCGCGGTGGTCAGGTTGACCGCCTTCGGCCGCTTGCCGTGCATGTCCAGGGTGATGGTGTCTTCGGTGGTCTCGATGGTCGCACCGGCTTCGATCAGTTTGGACAGCACGGCGTCCATCGTGTTCGGGCGCGCACGGTTGACGGTGACCTTGCCACCGGTCATCGCCGCGGCCACCAGGAAGGTGCCGGTTTCGATACGGTCAGGCAGCACTTCATGGCGACCACCGGACAGGCGCTCGACACCTTCGATCACCAGGCGGGCGGTGCCCAGGCCTTCGATCTTCGCGCCCAGCGCGATCAGGCAGTGTGCCAGATCGGTCACTTCCGGCTCCATCGCCGCGTTGTCCAGGATGGTCGTGCCTTCCGCCAGCACCGCCGCCATCAGCACGTTCTCGGTGCCGGTGACGCTGACCATGTCGAAAGTGAAATGACCGCCCCTCAAGCGCTTGGCGGTGGCCTTGATGAAGCCGTTCTCGACCACGATCTCGGCGCCGAGCGCCTGCAGGCCCTTGATGTGCTGGTCCACCGGGCGCGAGCCGATCGCGCAGCCGCCGGGCAGCGACACTTCGGCCGCGCCGAAGCGCGCCAGCAGCGGGCCCAGCACCAGGATCGAGGCGCGCATGGTCTTGACCAGCTCGTACGGGGCGACGTGCTGGTTCACCGGGCGCGGGTCGACCACGATCGCACTGCCGCGCGACAGCGTGCCCTGGTCGATGGTCACTTTCGCGCCCAGTTCGCCCAGCAGCTTCACCGTGGTGACCACGTCGTGCAGATGCGGCACGTTGGTGATCTCCACCGGCGCGTCGGCCAGCAGGGTCGCGCAGAGAATGGGGAGGACGGCGTTCTTGGCGCCGGAGATGCTCACTTCACCGTGCAGCGCAGCGCCGCCGGTCACAACGATCTTGGCCATGTATTGGGAGTCTTCTGCGGTTCAGCCGGCTTCGGCCGGGGTCACGGTCTTCAATGCGAGCGCGTGGATCGCGCCGCCCATCAGGTCGCCCAGAGTGGCATACACCATCCGGTGGCGGGCCAGCGGCATCTTGCCGGCAAAGGCCTCGCTGACCACGGTCGCTTCGAAATGCACGCCATCGTCACCCTGTACGTCGGCGCGGGCGCCGGGCAGGCCGGTTTCGATCAGATTGCGGATGGTGTCGGCGTCCAACGGGCTTTCCTAATAAAATGTACGTCCATTCTACTTCCGCTGCGTGGCGTCCGCATGGCCGAATCCCTGTTGCCCCCCCGTTCCGTCGACCCTGCCGGCCTGGTCGCCAGTGGCCGCCGCGTGTTCGAGATCGAGCGGCAGGCGCTGGATGCCGTGGCCGATCGTCTTGGCGATGCCTTCCAGCAGGCCTGCCAGGCGATCCTGGTCAGCCGCGGCCGGGTGGTTGCCACCGGCATGGGCAAATCCGGCCATATCGCCCGCAAGATCGCCGCCACGCTGGCCTCCACCGGCACCCCGGCGTTCTACGTGCACCCGGGCGAGGCCGGTCACGGCGACCTGGGCATGATCACCGAAGATGACGTGGTGCTGGCCCTGTCCTATTCGGGCGAGTCGGACGAGCTGCTGATGCTGCTGCCGGTGCTCAAGCGCCAGGGCAACATCCTGATCGCGATGACCGGCCGCCCCCAGTCCAGCCTGGCCAGCGCCGCCGACATGCATCTGGATGTGAGCGTGCCGGCCGAAGCGTGCCCGTTGGCACTGGCCCCCACCTCCAGCACCACCGCATCGTTGGCAATGGGCGATGCCCTGGCCGTGGCCCTGCTCGACGCGCGCGGCTTCACCGCCGACGATTTCGCCCGCTCCCACCCGGCCGGCAGCCTCGGCCGCCGCCTGCTGCTGCACATCACCGATGTGATGCACAGTGGCGAGGAGCTGCCCCGGGTCGACGCGGGCGCCACCCTCAGCGAAGCGCTGATGGAAATGAGCCGGAAGCGCCTGGGCATGACCGCCGTGGTCGACGCAGGTGGCGTGCTGATCGGCCTGTTCACCGACGGCGACCTGCGCCGCGCGCTGGATACCGACCTGGACGTGCGTAAGGCGAAGATCGCCGACGTGATGACCCGGCAGCCGCGTACCATCGGTGCCGACCAGCTGGCAGTAGAGGCGGCGCGCCTGATGGAAACCCACAAGATCAACGGCCTGATCGTGGTCGATGGGCAGGGTCGCGCGGTCGGCGCCCTGAACATTCATGACCTGTTGCGGGCCCGGGTGGTTTAACCGACAGTCGGTAGACCCCATTCAGTCTGTACTGCCCCACCCTACAACCGTCGAGTCCGATGCCCTGATGCCCTGGTCCCCGCTGCCCGCCTTCCCCGCCCATCTGCATGCCACTGCGGCCAACATCCGCCTGGCCTGTTTCGACGTGGACGGCACCCTCACCGATGGTCGGCTGTACTACGACAAGGACGGTAACGAGAGCAAGGCGTACTTCGTGCAGGATGGCCTGGGCCTGAAACTGCTGCAGCAGCACGGTATCCATCCCGTGCTGATCACCGCGCGCAACAGCCAGTCCGCGCTCAGGCGCGGCGCCGACCTGGGCATCGACACCCAGATCGCGGTCGGCGACAAACTGGCCAGCGTGCAGGCCCTGTGCGCGCAGCACCGCATCGGCCTGGACCAGGTCGCGTTCATGGGCGACGACCTGCCGGACCTGGCGCCACTGGGCGCGGTCGGGCTGGCGGTGGCCCCGGCCAATGCCCACCCCTGGATTGCCGAGCGCGTGCACTGGATCACCCGCGCCGATGGCGGCCGCGGCGCCGCGCGCGAGCTGTGCGATGTACTGCTGGCCGCCCAGGGTCGCCTGGATGCAGTGCTGGCGAGGTTCGGCGCATGAATGCTCCTGCCCTGAACTGGCGCATGATCCTCGGCGTGGGCCTGCTGCTGGCGGCACTGCTGACCAGCTGGGCGGCGCTGCGCAACCGCGACAAGGCACCGGTCGTCGAAGGCCAGGATGCAGGCGTGGATTACATCCTGCACGATTTCCAGATTGTGGCCCTGGACGAGCACGGCAAGGAATCGACCACCCTGCGCGCGCCGCTGCTGGAACGCCAGCGTGGCGACCAGACCCTCAACATCACCACTCCGCTGTTCGAGATGCCCGACAAGGACGGCAAGCACTGGACCCTGCGTTCGGAAACCGGCTGGCTCAGCGCCAAGGGTGACCAGATGAAGCTGCGCGGCAATGTCGCCGGTGACAGCCCTGCCGGCCCGGGCGTGGTGCCCACCACCTTCCGCACCGACCACCTGGACGTGTTCCCCAAGGAAAACCGTGCGCGCACCGATGCGCTGGTGACCATGACCCGACCGGGCATGGAACAGTCCGGCGTCGGGTTCGAAGTGGATTCGAAGAACAACACGTATCATTTCCTCAGCCAGTCCAAGGGCCGTTACACGCCCAAGCGCTGATCCCGCCGCCGGCCCGCGACGTCTTCGGACAGGCGCGGCGCAGGCAGCCCCCACCCGTGCCTCCCGGTCGAACCGGCGGGGCCTCCACCGGTAGAACGGACCTCCATGAAGATTCCCTTTGCAGCCGTACTCGCGCTCAGTCTTCTTGTCCCGGCCGTCGGCTTTGCCAAGTCGACCGACCGCAATGAAGCAATGAACATCGATTCCGGAGCGCAGTCCGGTACCCTCACCGGCGACGGCAAGACCGTGTTGTCGGGCGGTGTGATCATCACCCAGGGCTCGCTGGACCTGCGCTCGTCCGAAGCCGAGATCTACCTGAAGGGCGGCGAAGCCGTGCGTGCGGTCTTCACCGGCAAGCAGGCCAAGATGAAGCAGCAGCTCGATGACGGCACCTGGATGGATGCCGTGGCCGACCGGATCGACTACGACATCACCACCGAGATCATCACCCTGACCGGCAACTACAAGGTCACCAGCGCGCGCGGTACCAACGCCGGCCAGCGCATGGTCTACAACACGCGTACGGGTGAAATGAATTCCGGCGGCGATGGCAGCCGCGTGCGTACTGTCATTCCGCCCAAGAACAAGACGCCGGCGGCGGCACCCGCCCCGGCCGGAGGCAAGAAGTAATGCTCGTCGCCACTGGCCTGCGCAAGCGTTACAAGCAGCGCGAAGTCGTCAAGGACTTCGGGCTTACCCTCGATGCTGGCGAAGTGGTTGGCCTGCTGGGTCCGAACGGTGCCGGCAAGACCACATGCTTCTACATGATCGTCGGCCTGGTCGGCGCCGATGCCGGCAGCATCGTGCTGGACGGCAAGGACATCACCGGTGATCCGATGTACACCCGCGCCAAGCAGGGCGTGGGCTACCTGCCGCAGGAACCTTCGGTGTTCCGCAAGCTGACCGTGGCCGACAACCTGCGCCTGGTGCTGGAACTGCGCGAGGACCTGGATTCGGCCGGCCGCGAGCGTGAATTGAACAGCCTGCTGGACGAACTGCAGCTGGGCCACGTCTCCGAACAGCTGGGTGCCAGCCTGTCCGGTGGTGAGCGTCGCCGCTGCGAGATCGCGCGCGCACTGGCTGCCAAGCCACGCCTGATCCTGCTGGACGAACCGTTCGCCGGTGTCGATCCGATCTCGGTCGGTGAAATCCAGCGCATCGTCACCCATCTCAAGCAGCGCGGCATCGGTGTGCTGATCACCGACCACAACGTGCGCGAAACCTTGGGAATCTGCGACCGCGCGTATATCCTCGCTGAGGGCACCGTGCTTGCCCAGGGCTCGCCGGAGGCGATCCTGGACAACGCCGACGTGCGCCGCGTCTACCTTGGGGATTCCTTCAAGTTGTGACCGCGGCCGCCGGGCCCTCTCCCTTCCGTTCGGCACAGGCATGAAAACTCGGCTGCAGACATCGTTGGGACAGCAGCTGGTGCTTACGCCCCAGCTGCAACAGGCGATCAAGCTGCTGCAGATGTCCACGACCGAACTGGAGCTGGAAATCGCCCAGGCCGTGGAGAGCAACCCGCTGCTGGACTGGTCGGACAGCAGCGACGAAAGCACCGGCGCCAGCAGTGACGGCGACGACGCCGGCAGCGAGCAGGATGCTCCGCCCGACAGCGCCGACAACAGCACAGGCGATGACTGGGCGCCCGCCGAACTGGACTGGAGCAGCGCCGGCGGGAGTGGCAGTTTCGACGATGACGAGGACACCGGCAGTGCAGCCGAGCGCGTCGCCGAAACCGAGACCCTGGCCGACCACCTGCTGTGGCAGCTGCATCTATCGCACTTGTCGCTACGCGACCGCAGCATCGGCGCTGCACTGATCGACGCCCTTGATGATGACGGTTACCTGCGCGAGCCGCTGAGCACCGTCGCCGAGGCGCTGCTGCCGGCCATCCATGCCGATGAAGACGAAATACTGACCGTGCTGCACCAGGTGCAGCGTTTCGATCCTGTGGGCATCGCCGCGGGCAGCCTCGGCGAATGCCTGCGGCTGCAGCTGGACGTATTGGACCCGGTAACACCCGGCCTGGCCCTGGCGCTGCAGATTGCCGCAGGCCCCCTCGAACGCCTGCCACGCAGTGGCGTGACCGGCCTGGCGCAGGAACTGAAGCAGCCCCTGGCCGACGTCGAGACCGCCGTCGCCCTGCTGCGCTCGCTGGACCCGCGCCCGGGCACCCAGATCGCACCGCTGGCCCAGGACACCTACGTGGTGCCCGATGTCGTGGTCTGGCGCCAGAACGGCATCTGGCGCGCAGCGCTGGCCGCCCATGCCGGGCCCAGGCTGGTGATCCACCGCGGCTATGAACAGCTGATCCGCCGCTGCGGTGAAGCTGACGCCGGTTACCTGCGCGGGCAACTGCAGGAGGCGCGCTGGCTGCTGAAAGGCCTGCAGGCCCGGGGCGAAACGCTGCTGCGGGTGGTGCGCAGCCTGATCCAGCAACAGGCCGGGTTCCTCGAGTTCGGCGAACAGGCCCTGCGCCCGCTGACCCTGCGTGAGATCGCCGGCGAACTCGGCCTGCACGAATCCACCGTGTCGCGCGCGATCGCCCGCAAGCATGTGCGCACGCCGCGCGGCACCTTGCCGCTGCGCTCGTTCTTCGCTTCCGGCATCGATACCGAAGGCGGTGGCGAGGCCTCCAGCACGGCCATCCAGGCCATGATCCGGCGCTTGATCGATGACGAGAACCCGCGCAAGCCGCTTTCTGACGCCAAGCTGGCTGACCTGCTCAAATCCTCGGGTATTCCAGTAGCGCGGCGCACCGTGGCGAAGTATCGTGAGGCCATGAACATCTCCGCCTCGCACGAAAGAGTCAGAATCGTTTGACGCGCCGCCGCGCCCGGCGGAGAGGTTCATTGGCACATCCGATCACAGGAGAAACCCGATGCGCATCGAAACGTTTGGCAAAGATGTCGAAGTCACCCCGGCCCTGCAGTCCTATGTAGAGGAAAAGCTGGCCCGGATCGGCAAACACTTCGACCAGCACTGCGAAGCGCGGGTGACCCTGAAGCTGCAGAAGACCGAACACCACGTCGACGCCAGCCTCAATATTCCGGGTCAGACCCTGCACGCTGAAGCCAACGCGCAGACCATGTATGCCGCGATCGACCTGCTGGCGGACAAGCTTGACCGCCTGGTGATCAAGCACAAGGAGAAAAAACAGCAGCACGCACCGCTGCCGGTGGGCGACAATGGCGGCTGATCGCCACCGCTCCCCGCAGACATGCCCCTGACTGACCTCCTGGCGGCCGTGCAGACCCAGCTCTGCACGGCCACCGACCGCGACAGCGTCCTGCAGGCCGCCGCCGGGTTGCTGGCCTGCCGCCAGGCCAACGCCGAACAGATCTATCTCAACCTGTGCCAGCGTGAAGCGCTGGGCAGTACCGCGATCGGCTACGGCATCGCGATCCCGCATGGACGTGCACCCGCACTTGATCGCCCCCGCGGCGCGCTGCTGCGCTTGCAGACCCCGGTCGATTTCGGTGGCGACGAACCGGTGGACCTGGTGTTCGCAATGGCCGTCCCCGCGCACTACACCCATCAACACCTGATGCTGCTGTCTGAACTGGCCGAGCTGTTTTCAGCGCCGGACATCCGCCAGGCGCTGCGCGAGGCCGGCGATGCGCGGGCGCTGCGGCAGGCCCTGGACATGCCCCCACCTGCGAGCGCCGCATGAATACCAGCATCACCGCCCGTGAACTGTTCGAACAGCAGCGCGAGCGGCTGGGGCTGCGCTGGGCCGCAGGCAAGTCCGGCGAAAAACGCGAGCTGGAGGCCGGCAACACGGTGTCGCGGCGCCCTTCGCTGGCCGGATACCTCAACGCGATCTACCCCAACAAGGTGCAGATCCTGGGCACCGAGGAACTGTCCTGGCTGGATGCGCTGGAACCGCGCCAGCGCTGGGAAACGATCGAGAAGATCATGCAGTCGCACCCGCTGGCGCTGGTGTTGACCCGCAACCAGCCGTGCCCGGAAGACCTGCGCGCGGCCGCCGATGAATCGGGCACGCCGCTGTGGCTGTCGCCCAAGCGTGGCCACGAACTGCTGAACCATCTGTCTTACCACCTGGCGCGCACGCTGGCGCCGCGGGTGATCCTGCATGGCGTGTTCATGGAAATCTATTCCATCGGCGTGCTGATCACCGGTGAGGCCGGCTCGGGCAAGAGCGAGCTGGCACTGGAACTGCTCAGCCGCGGCCACCGGCTGGTGGCTGACGATGCGCCCGAATTCACCCAGATCGCTCCCGACGTCCTCGATGGCACCTGCCCGGAACTGCTGCAGGACCTGCTGGAAGTGCGCGGGCTGGGCGTGCTGAACGTGCGCGAGATGTTTGGTGATACGGCCGTAAAGAAGAACAAGTACCTTCGACTGATCGTCCACCTGACCAAGCCGATGACCGAGCCTACGCCCCACGGTTACGAGCGCCTGACCGGCGATTCGGGTACCCGCCACGTGCTTGACCTGGACGTGCCGCTGATCACCCTGCCGGTGATGCCGGGCCGCAACCTGGCCGTGCTGACCGAGGCGGCCACCCGCCTGCACATTCTGCGTACCAAGGGTATCGACCCGGCGGCGATGTTCATCGCCCGCCACAGCAACCTGCTGGAACGGCGAACGCCCTGACCTCCCCCTGTCCTTCGAAGAGCCTGTCCATGAGCACCGTTACTCCCACCGCCCCGACCCTGATCATCGTCAGTGGCCTGTCCGGCTCGGGTAAATCCGTCGCCCTGAAGACCTTCGAGGACCAGGACTACTACTGCTCGGACAACCTGCCCATCCAGCTGCTGCCGGACTTCGTGCGCAACGTGCTGAGCCATCATGACGGCGCGGCATCCCGCCGCCTGGCGGTCGGCATCGACGTGCGCGGCCAGAGCGACCTGACCCAGCTGAGCAACTGGCGCAAGCTGGCTACCGATGCCGGCGTGGATGCCAAGGTGCTGTTCTTCGAGGCCAGCGATGAGGCTGTGCTCAAGCGCTATGCCGATACCCGGCGTCGACACCCGTTGAGCCAGCTCGGCCTGTCGCTGCCCGAAGCGATCGCCCGCGAACGCGAACTGATCGCGCCGCTGCGCCGTGAGGCCGATGCGGTGATCGACACCAGCGCGTTGAACGTGCACCAGCTGCGCCGCAGGATCATCACCGAATTTGCGATGGGCCATGCCACCCGCCTGTCGCTGCTGTTTGAATCGTTCGCCTACAAGCGCGGCGTGCCGGCCGAGGCCGACTTCGTGTTTGATGCGCGCGTGCTGCCCAACCCGCACTGGGACCCGGACCTGCGTGCGCTCAGTGGCCGCGAGCCGGGCGTGCGTGATTACCTGGAAGCACAGCCGGACGTGCAGCGTTACCTGTCCCAGTTGATGGATTTCCTGGACACCTGGCTGCCCAAGCTGGGGGATGGCACGCGCAGCTACGTGACCGTGGCTTTCGGCTGCACCGGCGGCAAGCATCGCTCGGTGTTCCTGGCCGAACGCATGGCCAGGCATGCGCGCGAGATGGGCTGGGAAGACGTGGCGACGTACCACCGCGAACAGGATTGAGGGGGGGGGGCGGCCGGGCTGCGCCCGGCACCCGCAGAGGCCAAATCAACGGCAACGTCAACTGCAACAGCGATTGCCGGGTTTCGTGGGTTGGCGGGGCGGTGTGGGTATGCAGGACACGCCGTAAACCCGTCCTTGGGGGCTCGATGGCGCCATCCATGGCGCCAACGGTCCTGCAGACCCAAACCGCCCCACCTCTGACAGATTTCTGCTGCTGTTGGCAGGTGTCGACCTTGGTCGACACGGTAGATCCACGCCATGCGTGGATGACTCTCTGCCAGGCATCGAAAAACGGATGGGGTCGGACCCCTCTTTCAACGAAAAACGGCTCCGACCCGAGCAACACTGAATACGGGACACAGTGCCCCTGTTCTGCTGCTATCGCCAATTCACCTTGACCTGTTAACGTGCAGTAATGACCTGTGGCATTCTCCTCGTAACACATCCTGGGGTCGGGACCGCCCTGCTTGACGTGGCGACCCGGCTCCTGCGGCAATTGCCGCTGAAAACCGAAGCTTTCGAAGTACCGTTCGACGCAGACCTGGACGCCCTGCTCCCCCTTGCCTCGGCCGCGCTGCGGCGGGTCGATGGAGGACATGGCGTGCTGATCCTGACCGACCTGTACGGCGCCAGCCCTGCCAACCTCGCCGGGCAGCTGGCCCGGTTGGGAACCCCGGTCCGCCGGGTATCAGCGTTGAGTCTGCCGATGTTGCTGCGGGTGATGAATTATCCGGAACAGGGACTGGATCAACTGCCCGCCACTGCGGCGGCGGGCACCCGTAATGGAGCGATAGTCGACGATGCTTGAACGAGAACTCACCGTGAGCAACCGCCTGGGCCTGCATGCCCGGGCCACCGCCAAGCTGGTACAGACGCTGGCGCCGTTCCGCTGCAACGTGACCATGGCCGCCAAGGGCCGTGAGATCAACGCCAAGAGCATCATGGGCGTGATGCTGCTGGCGGCCGGGCAAGGTACCCCGATCACCATCCGCATCAACGGCGAAGACGAAGCTGCGGCGATGGATGCGGTGGTCGATCTGTTCGAGCGTCGTTTCGACGAGGACAGCTGAGGGTGCCGCGCGCACGCGCCGGCCAACCTGTGAACGGCCAGCGGCCGGTACAGCTGCTGGCCGGCCATGGCGCTGCCCGCGGCTCGGCGATGGGCCGCGCCCGCGTGCGCCTGCCGCATGCACTGGAAGTGGCAGAGCAGCGTGTCGCCCCCTCGCAGGTTGAAGCCGAACTGTCGCGCCTGCATCGCGCGGTCGATGCGGCACGCGCGGAAATGCATGAACTGCGCCAGCGCCTGCAGGGCGCATTGAACCAGGAAGTGGGCGAGTTCCTCGACCTGCATGCGCTGTTGCTGGACGACCCCGAGCTGCTGTTCGGCCTGGACGAACTGATCCGCAGCGGCCCCTACAGTGCCGGCTACGCACTGCGGGTGCAGCGCGACCGCCTGGCCAAGGTCTTCGACGGCATGGACGATGCCTACCTGAAGAGCCGCATGGACGATCTCGATCACGTGATCGGCCGCATCCATGCCTTCCTGCAGCCCGAACGCCCCGCGGCAGTGAAGGGCCTGGCCGGCGAGATCCTGGTCTGCGACAACATCGCCCCGTCCGAGCTGGCGCAGCTGCAGTCGCAGGGCGTGGTCGGCATCGTCACCACCGCTGGCAGCGCGCTGTCGCACAGCGCGATCCTTGCCCGCAGCCTGCACCTGCCGTTGATCGTCAACGTGCCGCAGCTGCTGAACCGGGTGATCGACGGTGACGTGCTGATCATCGATGGCGCCGACGGCAGCATCACCGTCAACCCGCAGGCCGACAACCTGCGCGACTACCGGGCGCGCCTGAAGGAACACGCACGCGAGCAGCGCGAGCTCGGCCGCCTGCGCAGCAAGCCCAGCCGTACCCGTGACCTGGTGGACATCGCCCTGCTGGCCAACGCCGAATCGCTGGAGGATGTGACCCAGGCGCATGCGCTGGGTGCCCAGGGCCTGGGCCTGTACCGCACCGAATTCCTGTTCCTGCAGCGCAACGAGCTGCCGGACGAAGAGGAGCAGTTCCAGACCTACCGCGACGCCGCGCTGGGCATGAGCGGACGCCCGGTGACCATCCGCACGCTGGACCTGGGCGCGGACAAGGCAGACCGTACCGGGCTGACCCTCAGCAACGAGGACAATCCTGCGCTTGGCCTGCGCGGTGTACGCCTGTCGCTGGCCCGCCCGAAGGTGGCCGACACCCAGCTGCGCGCGATCCTGCGTGCCTCGGCCTACGGCAAGCTGCGCGTGCTGGTGCCCATGGTCAGTACCCGCGATGAACTGCTGGCCGTGCGCCGGCGCATGCTCAAGCTCGGTGAACAGCTGCGCGCCGAGGGCCACATGGTGGCCGAACACGTGCCGCTGGGCGCGATGATCGAAGTGCCCGCCGCCGCGTTGTCGCTGGAGAGTTTCATCGACCTGGTCGACTTCCTGTCGATCGGCACCAACGATCTGGTGCAGTACCTGCTGGCCGCTGATCGCAACAACGAAGCGTTGGGCGAACTGTATTCGCCGCTGCACCCGGCCGTGCTGCGGCTGCTGCAGATGGTCATCGAGACCGGTGCGCGCCACCGCATTCCGGTGGCGGTGTGCGGCGAGATCGCGGGCGATGCGCGGATGACCCCGCTGTTGCTGGCGCTGGGCCTGACCGAATTCAGCCTGCATCCGGGCACCCTGCTGGAAGTCCGCCGCGCTGTCCGCGACGCCGATCTGGCGGCCCTGCGTGCCCGTGCGCCCAAGTTGCTGGCCGCACGCGACCGGCGCGCGATCGAGCGCTGGCTGGCGCTGGTGGCCGACGCATCCTGATCGCCGCACGTCCTGGTAGCGCCGGGCCATGCCCTGCGGCTATGCGTTGAAACATCCCCTTGCGATAATGACGCGCTGAACACCCCTGTTGCCGCATCCTTGCCAGGATCGCGGCTTTTCTTATCCCGCGGGAGCTGCGATGGCTGAGGCTGTACGCCACGACAAGACTGCGCGCCAGTTGCGGATGCTGTCCGATGCACTGGACAGTGGCCGGCTGGGCCCGGTGCGCCGCCTGGTCAACACCCTGGCCCCGGCCGAGATCGGCAACCTGCTCGAATCGCTGCCGCCCGGCAAACGCGAAATCGTCTGGGGCCTGGTTGATCCGGAAGATGATGGCGAGGTACTCGTCCACGTCGGCGACGACGTGCGCGAAAGCCTGCTCGCCGACATGGACCCGGACGAGATCATCGCCGCGGTCGAAGACCTGGACATCGACGATCTGGCCGACCTGGTCGAGGATCTGCCGGACACGGTCATCGACGAAGTCCTCAAGTCGATGGACCGCGAGAACCGCGAGCGCCTGGAACAGGTGCTGTCCTACCCCGAGGACAGCGCCGGCCGCCTGATGAACCCGGACGTGGTGACCGTGCGCGCCGACGTCAACGTCGACGTGGTGCTGCGTTACCTGCGCCTGCGCGGCGAACTGCCCGACCACACCGATCACCTGTTCGTGGTCAGCCGCCGCCACCAGTACCTGGGCCGGGTGTCGCTGGCCTCGCTGGTGACCCATGAAGACACCACGCCGATCAACCGCCTGATCGATGACGAGCAGCCGGCCATCGACGTCGGCGAGAGCGATCAGGAAGTGGCGCGGCAGTTCTCCGACCATGACTGGATCTCCGCGCCGGTGGTGGATGACAACAACATCCTGATCGGCCGCATCACCATCGATGACGTGGTCGACATCATCCGTGGCCAGGCCGAGCACCAGGCGCTGGGCGCCGCCGGCCTGGACGAGGACGAGGATCTGTTCAGCCCGGTCTGGCGCGCGATGCGTCGCCGCCTGATGTGGCTGTCGGTGAACCTGTGCACCGCCTTCCTCGCCTCCAGCGTGGTCGGCCACTTCGAAGGCACCATCGACAAGCTGGTGGCGCTGGCAGTGCTGATGCCGATCGTCGCCGGCCTCGGCGGCAATGCCGGCACCCAGGTGCTGGCGTTGATGGTGCGTGGCCTGGCGCTGGGCCAGGTCGGCAGTTCCAACGCCCGCACGCTGTTGTGGAAGGAAGTACGGGTGGCCCTGCTCAACGGCGTGGTGCTCGGCTCGGTGCTGGGCCTGATCGTACTCGCCTGGTTCCATTCGCCCGGCCTGTCGGCGGTGATCGCCATCGCATTGACCTGCAACCTGCTGTTCGCCGCGTTGGCCGGCGTGCTGGTGCCGCTCGGGCTGAAGCGCTTCGGCTTCGACCCGGCGCTGGCCAGCGGCATTTTCCTGACCGCCGTGACCGACTCGATGGGCTTCTTCACTTTCCTGGGCCTGGCCACCATGGTCCTGCTGCACTGACTGGAACCGCGATGGCAACAACGATTGAAAACTACTTCCAGCCCGGCTGGCGAGAGCAGCCGCATACCTGTGCGGCCTGCGAGTGGAAGGGCAGTTCGCGGGCGATGGTGATGGAACTGGACGAAGAGGCGGCCGAGTACGCCTGCCCCGTCTGCGAGAACCCGCTGCTGGTGGTGCTGCACCCGGACATGGCGCAGGTGCAGGCAGCCGCGGCCGAGGGCAATACCGAGGCACAGGAGCAACTGGACATCATCGCCAGCTTCCCGCGCCCGCAGTGATGCGGCGCACGATGCCCGGCGTGCCGGCGCGCACTACCATCGAGGCGACCTCGCCCCGATGGGAATCGCCATGCTTCGATCGCTCCTGCGCTGGCTGCCGCTGTCGGCCCTGTTGCTGATGACGGGATGCGCAAGCGCCCCACCCGGTGCGCGGGGACACTTCGAAGCGCGCGCGGTGAAGGTGGATGGGCAGACCGCCTACTACCAGGTCTTCATTCCTGCCGCTGCAGCGCGCGATACGGGGCCGCTGCCGGTGGTGCTGTTCCTGCATGGCTCCGGCGAGCGTGGCGGCGACGGCGTCAAGCAGACCCGCGCGGGCCTGGGCCCTTACCTGCGCGAGCATCCCGACTTCCCGGCACTGGCGGTGTTCCCGCAGGTGCCAGGCCACGAGGAATGGAGTGGCCGCAACAACCGCGTGGCCGTGGCGGCACTGGATGCCACCCTCGCCGAATTCGGCGCCGACCCGGCACGGCAGTACCTGACCGGGATGTCGATGGGCGGCTATGGCAGCTGGAACATCGCACTGGATGACCCGCGACGCTTCGCGGCGATCGTGCCGGTGTGCGGCGCGGTACTGGCCCCGCGTGCCGTGCGCCCGACCCTGTTCGTGGAACAGGTGGCCAACGAAGCGGCGCCCTATGCGGTCATCGCGCAACGCCTGCAGCACACCCCGATCTGGATCTTCCACGGTGCGCTGGACGATGTGGTGCCGCCGGAGGATGACCGCCGGCTGCATGCCGCGTTCAACGCTGCCGGCGCGCGCGACGTGCGCTACACCGAATACCCCGACGGCAACCACAATGCCTGGGACGCCACCTACGCCGACCCGGCAATGTGGGAATGGCTGTTCGCGCAGAAGCGCTGAACCCCATATTCTGCTGGAAACCATCCGTTGGTCGGCTGTTGGTGGGTGCCGACCGTTGGTCGGCACTGCCCCTACCTGCAACAAGGTAAGTGCCCGATAGCAAAGAAAGGTCAGCGGGCAGACGCTGGTGTTCATGAACCGCGCACGCCTACGCCTTGGCCGCCATTCCCGCATTGGGCAATCCTACCTCCTGACTACCGTCACGCAAGGGCGCCAACGCTGCTTCGATGATGCTGTCGCGGCACAGATCGTGATGGATGTGTTCCATCGGATTGACACTGAGGGCCTCACGCACTCATGTGCCTACGTGGTCATGCCGGACCACATCCATTGGCTTGTTGAACTCCGCGCATTTTCGCTGGACTACATCATGCAACGCTTCAAATCGAGCAGTGCATTGCAGCTCAACCGCATGCTCGGCCGATCAGGACGATTCTGGCAATCGAGCTACCACGATCACGCGATCCGCTGTGATGAATCGCTGTTTCGTCATGCCATGTACGTGATGGGGAATCCAATCAGAGCAGGACTTGCCACGCAGCTTGGCGAGTATCCCCATGCGTGGTGCCGATGGGAGATGGATGGGGAGTTGCAGGCAATGGGGCATTCTGGGTCGGCTGAATAGTGCCAACCAACGGTTGGCACCCACCGAGGCAGTTCAGTGCCAACCAACGGTTGGCACCCACCCAGGCAGTTCAGTGCCGACCAACGGTTGGCACCCACCGAGGCGGTTCAGTGCCAACCAAGGTTGGCACCTACCAAAGCCGGGCTTAACCGAGCAGGGTTTCCAGCACGGCCATGCGCACGGCTACGCCGTTGGCGACCTGGCGCAGCACCCACGACTGCGGGCCGTCGGCCACCTCGTCGGTCACTTCCACGCCGCGGTTGATCGGACCCGGGTGCAGCACGGCGGCGTCCTTGCCGGCGCGCGCCAGGCGCGCGGCATTCAAACCGTACTGCGCGTGGTACTGCTCCAGCGACGGCACCAGCCCTTCCTCCATGCGCTCGCGCTGCAGGCGCAGCATCATCAGCGCATCCACGCCTTCCAGCATCGCGTCGAAATCATCGCCGACCACGCAGCCCTTCAGGGTTTCATCGTCCGGCAGCAGCGACTGCGGGCCGCACACGCGGATCTCGCCCACGCCCAGCGTGCGCAGCGCATGCAGGTCGGTGCGGGCCACGCGCGAGTGCTTCACGTCGCCGACGATCACCACCTTCATCTTCGAAAAATCCGGGCCCTTGGCCTGGCGCAGCGTCAGCATGTCCAGCAGGCCCTGGGTCGGGTGCGAGCTGCGACCGTCACCGGCATTGACCAACGCGGTGCCCTCACCTGCCACTTCGGCCAATGCCGCCACGGCGCCGTCATCGGGATGGCGGATCACGAACCCGCGCACGCCCATGGCTTCCAGGTTCTTCAACGTGTCGCAGGCGGTTTCACCCTTGCGCGTGGACGAGGTGGAGGCGTCGAAGTTGAGTACGTCCGCCCCCAGCCGCTGCGCTGCCAGCTGGAACGAACTGCGGGTACGGGTTGAGGGTTCGAAGAACAGCGTGCACACCGCCGAGCCACCCAGCACGTGGCGCTTGTTGCCGACGCGGCCCACGGCGGCGTCGCGGATCTGGCCTGCACGATCAAGCAGCTGCACCAGGGTGTCGCGGGGCAGACCTTCAAGCGTCAACAGGTGGCGCAGGCGGCCGGAGTCATCGAGTTGCTGGGCGGTCATGGCAGGTTCGTCGGGTCAGGGAATGGGAATGGCATCGTCCGGTGAGGACAACCAGCGATCGATGATCACAGCGGCAGCCACCGCATCGAGCGCGGCCGCATCCCGGCGGCGCTTGCGCCCTTCGGCGCGCTCGACGGCGAAACGGCGGGCAGCCTCGACCGAGCTGGAACGCTCGTCGATCATCACCACGGGCAGTTTGAATCGTTCCCGCAGCTGGCGGGCGAAGCCCTGCGCACGCTTGCGGTTGGGCTGGTCCTGGCCGTCCAGGGTCAGCGGATCGCCGACCACCAGGCCATCAGGCTTCCATTCCTTGAGCAGACGTTCGATCGCCGCCCAGTCGGGGCCGTTGCCATGCACATCGACCACGGCCACCGCGCGCGCATGCGCGGCGAACGCACTGCCGATGGCTACGCCGATCCGGCGCGAGCCGACATCGAAGCCGAGCACCGTGCCATCGCGGCGGATGAGGGCCGGCTCAGACATGGCCGCTGTAATCGGTCAGGCGGAACAGATCGACCCCGATGCGTGACGCGGCGCCCTGCCAACGCTGTTCCAAGGGCAGCTGGAACACCAGCTCGGCGTCTGCCGGCACCGTCAGCCAGCTGTTTTCGGACAGCTCGCTTTCCAGCTGGCCGGCACTCCAACCGGCGCAGCCCAGGGTCACCACGGCGTTGGCCGGGCCTTCGCCGCGTGCCATCGCCTCGAGGATGTCGCGCGAGGTGGTCAGGTACAGGCCGTCTCCGACCACCAGGCTGGAATCCCACGCGCGCGCATCGTCGTGGATGACGAAGCCGCGCTCGGGATGCACCGGCCCGCCGTTGAGCACCGGGCGTGCCTGCAGACCGCCATCGCCGGTGGCGATGTCCATCTGTGCGAGCACTTCACCCAGCGTGTATTCGGAGGGTTGGTTGACCAGCACGCCCATCGCCCCGTTCTCGTCGTGCTGGCAGATCAGCGCAACGGTACGGGCAAAGGTGGCGTCGATCAGCGACGGCAGCGCCACGAGCAGGTGATTGGCGAGAGAGGTCGGCGTTACAGGCATGCCGCCATTCTAACCGCTGGGGCCGGATGCAGGCGCGAAGGGTTGGGCTAGGATGGAGCCCTTCCATGGAGGATGAAGCGATGCAACAGGATGTTCCGCTGCCCTGGTCCACGCGCAGCATGATCGTGCTGATCGCCTTGCTGCAGGGCCTGGCCCTGTACGCCGCACAGGAACTGGCACCGCACTGGCCCTTCCACGATCTGGCCTGCCGCTATGGCTGGAATGCCTGGGTCCTGACCGTGCCGTCGGCCATCGCACTGACCCTGGTCGACCTGCGCAACCGTCGCCTGTGGCTGCATGCCCTGTTGGCCTCGGTGCTGGTGATCGCACTGGCCGCGTGGGTGGGCTGGAATCTTGTCGGCTTCGAGAACACATGGGTCGCGTCCCTGCGCGATCCGCTGTCAACCTGCCTGGCCATCGCCACCTTCGTGCTGCTGCCGTGGTGGCAGTTCCGCCTGCAGCACGGACACTGGCGCGCAGACTACGCGGCGCTGTTCGAGCGCGCATGGCAGAACGGCCTGGTGCTGCTGGTGGCAGCGGTCTTCACCGGCCTGGCGTGGTTGCTGCTGTGGCTGTGGGCCGCGTTGTTCTCGGTGGTGAAAGTGGATTTCTTCCATCACCTGTTCAGGGAACGCGCGTTCATCGCATTGGCGACCGGCACCCTGGCCGGCTTCGGCGTGCTGATCGGGCGCACCCAGCACCGTGCCATCCAGGTCATCCGCCAGGTGCTGTTCGCGCTCTGCCGCGGGCTGCTGCCGCTGCTGTCGTTCATCGCGGTGCTGTTCGCGCTGTCGCTGCCGCTGACCGGCCTGGCCACAGCGGGGGGCTACCGCTCGCAGGCACAGGAGATGCTGACATTGGCAGTGTTGCTGGTGTGCATGGTCAACGCGGTCTACCAGCGCGCCGGCATCGACCGCCCCTACCCGGCCCTGCTGCGGCGGGTGGTGGAAGCCAGCCTGCTGGTGCTGCCGATCTATGCAGGCGTGGCACTGTACTCGCTGGCGCTGCGCATCGGCCAGCATGGCTGGACCATCGAGCGCTTCTGGGGTGTTGGCGTTGCGGTGCTCACCGCCGGCTATGCGGCAGGCTATGCGGTGGCGGTGGTGCGCCGGGGCGAGCGCTGGCTGCAGGGCATCGAGCCGGTGAACCGGATGATGTGCTGGGCGGTGCTGGCGCTGGCGGTGCTGGGCAATACGCCACTACTGGATCCGGCCCGCATCGCCGCCAACAGCCTTGCCGCGCGTATCCGTGCCGATCCCTCCGCGCTGACGGTCAACGACAGCCGACAACTGCAGCAGTACAACGGACGCCCGGGCGTGGATGCGTTGCGTTCGCTGCAGAAGGACCCTGCCATCCAGGCCGACCGGCGTGCAGCGGCGATCATCGCCCAGCAACTGAACGGCAAACGCGGCGCCAGCTACACCCTGGAAGACTACGTGGAAGCCGGGGTCTACGACCTGCCGACGCTGAAGCAGCGCATCACCCTGGCCAAGGGCAGCGCGTCACCGCCGGACAGCTGGTGGACCGCCGTGCTCGAGCGCCTGGATGCGAGCGATTGCGTGAAGGAAGACAACGGCTGCATCGCATTGCAGCGCGACCTGGATGGCGATGGCCAGCAGGACGTGCTGCTGTGCACGCAGGGCGGCAGTTGGGGGCCGAGGTGTGCACTGCACGCCTGGGAGGACGCACAGTGGCGCAAGGTGGCCGAGGTAAACTTCCGCGAAGACGATGGCAAGGCTGCAGCCCAGGCCCTTCGCGCTGGCCAGCTACGCATTTCACCCAGCCGCTGGCCCGACCTTTCCCTGGGCGACAGGCCGGCCAACTTCACCCATTCCCATGACCAGGGCAGGATGAAAGACGAGCAATGAGCGGATACTGCCGCATCGCACCGGGCCACCCGGTGCATGAGTACTACCACGCCAACGAGTACGGTTTCCCGCAACGCGACGAGCGCGAGCTGTTCGAGCGCCTGCTGCTGGAGATCAACCAGGCCGGCCTGAGCTGGGAAACCATCCTGAAGAAGCGCGAAGGCTTCCGCACGGCCTACGACGCTTTCGACGTCGATCGCGTGGCGGCCTATGCCGAGCAGGACATCGAGCGTCTGCTGTCTGACCCCGGCATCATCCGCAACCGCTTGAAGGTGCTGGCCGCGATCCACAACGCGCAGGTGATACAGGGCCTGCGCGCCAGCCATGGCAGCTTCGCCGCATGGCTGGATGCGCACCACCCGCTCGCCAAGGCCGACTGGGTGAAGCTGTTCAAGAAGACCTTCCGCTTCACCGGTGGCGAGATCACCGGCGAATTCCTGATGAGCCTGGGCTACCTGCCCGGTGCCCACGCCGAGGATTGCCCGGTGCATGCGCGGTTGTTGAAGCTGGCACCGCCGTGGGTACAGGCGCGAGGCGGCTGATCGGCGTCCATGCCAGCCACGCATGGCGTGGCTCTACTGGGTGGCGGGACGCAGACCGATCAGAATGTGCGGTCAGACGCCCATGTAACGGCCCGGGCGGTGGTTGAACATCAGCACCAGGCTGAGCACCACCGCACCAATGGCCGAGTACATCACCTGCGACGGCAACAGCACGAAGAAGGCCGCCACCATCAGGCAGGCATCGAATGACATCTGCACCTTGCCCGCACTCCAGCCACGGGTGCGCTGCAGGTACACCGCCAGGATGCCGATGCCGCCGAGGCTGGCCCGGTGGCGGATGAAGAACAGGATGCCCAGCCCGGACAGCGCGCCGCCGACCAGCGCCGAGTACAGCGGCGCGATGTGCGAGAAATCGGCCCAGCGCGGCAGGATATCGGTCAGCAGGCCGCAGGCGGTGACGGCGGCGAAGGTCTTCAGGGTGAATTCCCAGCCCATGCGCCGCACCGCCACCCAGTAGAACGGCAGGTTGACCAGCACGAACACCAGGCCGAAGTTCCAGCCCAGCGAATAGTGCAGCAGGAAGGCCATGCCAGCCATGCCGCCGATCATCAGCCCGCCCTTGGCGAAGATCGCCAGGCCCAACGACGCCACCAGCATGGCCAGCACCATGCCCTGCACGTCCTCGGCGACCGAGTGGCGCAGCGCTTTCGCGTCGGCGGGCGTACCGGCAACATCGGGTGGCGGGGTCAGCGGGCCAGCGGTGACCAGGTGGCCGTCAGCGTCGTCGCACGGCGCCGGGCCATGGGATTGGAGGGACATACAGGAGGGGCACTGCGGGTGGGGAGCGGTATTAGACACGATCTGCATGACAGTTGCAGATGAAATCGTTCAGCCAGCGAACGGCGCAGCCCGTCGTGGCTGGACGTATTGGAAGCAACAGCCGCGCCTGGCCGGGGGAGATGGGTTAGCGGGGGACGCCGTGACCCCCTCCTTGGGGGCTTGTCC
>NZ_JBRRDR010000051.1:0-33751 GCF_056759755.1 Stenotrophomonas sp. STEN046 | reverse complement strand
CTGTGGCAGAGCGGCTACGCGTGCGAGGGCACGCGCAATTTCATCGGCCACCTGGTCGTGCGGGCGACGCCGTAACCGGGTAGCCCCGGGCAGGGCCCGGCGCTACCGATAGGCGCGGATCTGCTTCTTCAGCAGGTGCGGCACGATCAATCGATGTACCGGCGCGACCGGCAGCATGTACAGCCGGCCGAACGCGTTATGGGTATGCACCACGGTCGCCACTTCCAGCACCTCGCCCTGCCATTGCAGCGCCAGCTGCACGCGCAGGTGGCGGTCGTCGTCCTCAAGCACGATGGCATCATCATCCAGCGCCTGCAGGGTGAAGATGCCAAGGCGTTGCCCCGGACGCGGATCCCCGCCGTCCTGCACCGCACGCAGCGAGCCGAGATCCTTCATGCCGAGCAGGCGCATCCCGCGATTGCGCAGCGCCATCAGCCGGTCGAACCAACCGGGAATGCTCGCGGCCATATCGCGGTAGGCCTGCAGCGCCGTGCGCCCGTCGCGCCGGGTCGTGGCCTGGCAGGCGTGCACGAAGCGGGCACCGGGCTGCTGCGTGCGCAGCACGCTGCCCGCGCTCAATGGCCCGGTCAGCACCGGCGGCGGGCTCACGGCTTCGGCCCCTGCCCTTCGTTGTCTTCCCAATGCAGGATGCGGCGGGTGACGAAGCGATAGACCGGCTTGCCGGTGGCGAACCACAGATCGCGTACCCATGAGGTGCGCTTGAGCAAGCGCTTTTCCACCGGCGTCAGCGATTCACGGCAGTACATGCGCTTGTGCTTGAGCAGGTGGCGCAGGTCTTCGCGGGCCAGCAGGCGCATCCATCGTGAGCGCGGGTTGCCGATCACCGCCAGCTGGAAATCGATCAGCGCCGGACGACCATCGTCAGTGACCAGCCAGTTGGCCTCCTTGGCCAGGTCGTTGTGGGCCACACCGCGCCGATGCAGCTGCTGCAGCAGGCGCCGCGCGGCACGGAACCAGCTGAGGTCGCCGCGTGGCGGCCGCTGGTACATCGCATCGCCCGCCATGAAGCTGCGATCGAGATGACGGCCGGTCCAATCCAGCAGCTGCGGCACATCGGCCATGCCGTGGATATGGCGCAGCGCACGTGCTTCACGGCGTGCCAGCCACCACGCCGGCAGCCGCAGCCACAGCGGCGTGGCGCCCAGATCGCGGCGCACGAAGGGGCCCTCGGGCCCCTGCACCAGCAGGATTCGACCGAAGCTGTCGGCCTTCAGTGCATGGGTTGGCGCATCGTTGGATACAGGCATGGCGCCATTCTAGGCGATGAGCCCTGTTGCAAACGGTCACCAAGCGGCTGGGAACCAGTCACCTTCACGCCTCTATAATCGGTCAATGGACTCTTCATGGATCGACGCCACCCTCGCGTGGATTGCCGCTCATCCCGTGTTGGCGGGTGCGGTCATCTTTCTGATCGCCTTCTGCGATGCGGTCATCATTCTCGGCGCCATCGTGCCGGCACTGCCGTTGCTGTTCGCGGTGGGCGTGTTCATCGGCCTGGGCCAGATCTCTGGACCGTACGCGGTGGCGGCGGCCGCACTGGGTGCCTTCGCCGGCGATGGCATCAGTTACTGGATCGGCCGCCGCTGGGGTGATCGCCTGCGCGGCATCTGGCCGTTCAGCCGCTATCCGCAGCTGCTTGACCGCGGTGAGAACCTGTTCCGGCGCAATGCCTTCAAGAGCATCCTGGTCGCCCGCTACGTCGGCGCGATCCGGCCATTCGTGCCTGCCATTGCCGGCATGATGAAGATGCCGGCCAGCCGCTACGTGCAGGCCAGCGGCATTGCCAGCATTTCCTGGGCGGTGCTGTTCCTGGCGCCCGGCTGGGTGCTGGGCGAGGCCTACGACACGGTGGCCGCTGTCGCCGGCCGCTTGGTGGTCGTGGTCGGCCTGCTGGCGGTGATCCTCAGCCTGGTCTGGGCCATCGTGCTGTACGGCTATCGCTGGTCGGCCGCACGCATGGACAACTGGCTGGCGCGCCTGCTGGACTGGTCCAACCGGCACCCGACACTGGGCCGCTACACCGTGGGGGTGCTCGACCCCAGGCGCCGCGAGTCGGTACCGCTGGCAATGCTGGCGCTGATGCTGCTGCTGCTGGGCTGGGGCTGGTTCGCACTGCTGACCGTGGTGGTTGCCCATGGCGAACCGCTGGCGGTGGACCTGCTGGTGCACCAGGCAATGCTGGCCCTGCGCAACCCATTGGCCGACTACCCGATGGCCGCGCTGGCTTCGCTGGGGGCCTGGCCGGTGTTGCTGCCAGCCACTGCCGCGGCGATGGGCTACCTGATCTGGCGCCGGCGCTGGATGGCCGCCGCCCATTGGCTGGCCGCGCTGGCCTTCGGCCTGGCCCTGACCATGCTGCTCGGTGCCACCGTCGATGTGGTGCGCCCGGTCGATGCCAGCAGCGGCTTTGGCTTCCCCTCGGTGTCGGTGACCATGGCCACCATCACCTTCGGCTTCTTCGCCATGCTCATCGCCCGCGAGATGCCCGGCCGCACCCGCGTCTGGCCTTATCTGGTGTCAGGCATCGTGGTCAGCCTGATCGGCTTCGCGCGCCTCTACCTGGGGGCGCATTGGCTGAGCGATGTGATCGGCGGCATGCTGTTTGGCACCTTCTGGCTGCTGGTGCTGGGCATCGCCTACCGCCGCCGCTTCAACCGCTCGTTCTGGGTCAAGCCGGTGGCGTGGCTGTTCTACGGCGTCTTTGCACTGGCCGCCATGTGGTACGCACCGCGCAACATCGCGGTAAAGCTTGAACGCTTCGAACCCACCCTGCCGGCACCGCTGGCCATGGACGCACAGGCCTGGTGGCAGCAGGACTGGGCGAAGCTGCCGGCGCGCCGCAATGAATTCGACGATGACCAGCGCTGGCCGCTGGACGTGCAGGTGGCCGGCCCGTTGGCACCGCTGCAGGCGCAGCTGGAAGCGCGCGGCTGGAAGGTGCAGGCCCAGGCCGGCTGGCAGGAAGCGTTGTTGATGCTGGACAAGAACACCGGCGCCGATGAGTTGCCGGTGCTGCCGGCCACCCTGGAGACGCGCGTGGAAGCGCTGCTGATGGTGCGCCAGGGTGCGCGGCCGGATGAGCGCTACGTGCTGCGCCTGTGGCCGGCGCCTGCACAGTTGCAGCCGGGCAACACCGCCTTGTGGCTGGGCAGTGCGCAGACCCTGCGTTACGAGCGGCATTTCCAGTGGATCGGCATGTGGCACCCGGTACGCGGCGTCGACCCGGCGTTGAACGCGGTCAAGGACGCCGTGCAGTCGTTGCCGCAACGCGAGGACGTGCAGGCGGAAACCGGCTTGCCGGTGCTGCGCTTGAAGACCGGCCCCTGATGGATCCGCCGGGCATGGCCCGGCGCTACCGCTCCCGCTCTGGTAGTTGCCAACCTTGGTTGGCACTTCCAGGAAAGGCTGCCAACCAAGGTTGGCAACTACCGGTTCCGGCCTTACGGCATCCAGCCCAGCAACTGCTGCAGGCGCTGGTGCGGGTCGTCCATCTGCAGCAGCTGCAGGCGCTGCTGTTCGCTCAACGGCAGCAGTTCGGCCAACCGCCAGCTGACCCAGCTGGCCTGGTCCAGCAACGCCGGCGTGGCCGGCGCGAATGCTTCCCCTGCCTGCTCGATGATGTGCCCCAGCAGGGTAGCGAGCAGCGCATGCTGCGGACGCAGCTCGTCGTCGGGGTCTTCTTCGCACCAGCGTACGTCGGCAACCACCAATCCGTTGTCGCGCACGCGCGTACGCTCCACATGGAAGCGGCGGGTGCCGCGCAGCCGCAGCTGCAGCACGCCGTCGGCACCGACATCGAAATCCTCGATCTTCACTTCCACGCCAAATGCCGCCGGCGTCGCAGGTACGCCGACCTCCTGTCCCTCCAGGATCAGGCAGACGCCGAAGCCCTCCCCGCTCCGCCCGGTTTCACGCACCAGATCCAGGTAACGTGGCTCGAACACGCGCAGGCCAATGGCCGCGCCCGGCAGCAGCGTGGCATGCAGCGGGAACAACGGCAGCGACGCTTCGCTGCTCATCGCGCCTGCAGTTCCGCGAGGAAACGGCGCGGCGCGCCATCGAAGCCACCGTTGGACATGAACACCACATGGTCACCCGGGCGCGCATCGGACTGCAGCTGCGCCAGCAGCGCGTCGGTGTCGGGCACCGCATGCGCCTGCCCGCGCACGGCGGCGATCACCGCCGCCGCGTCCCACGCCAGTTCGGGGCGATGCAGGAACACCACCTCGTCGGCCAGGCCCAGCGACGGTGCCAGCGCCTGCGCATGTGCGCCCAGCCGCATCGAATTGCTGCGCGGTTCCATCGCCACCACGATGCGCGCCTCACCGACCCTGGCACGCAGGCCTTCGAGCGTGGTCGCAATCGCGGTCGGGTGATGGGCGAAGTCGTCGTAGATGGTGATGCCATCGCAGCTGCCGATCACTTCCATGCGGCGCTTGACGCTGCGGAAGCGCGCCAGCGCGGGGATCACCTCGGCCGGCGTGACGCCGACCGCGTGCGCAGCGGCAAGTGCGGCCAACCCATTGAGCACGTTGTGCCGGCCCAGCAATGACCACTGCACATCACCCAGCGCCTGGCCACGATGGTGGACGCGGAAAGCGCTGCCATCGGCGGCCAGCAGCTCGGCATGCCACTCCAGCGACGGATCGAAACCAAAGCGCTCGACCGGGGTCCAGCAGCCCATTGCCAGCACTTCGGCCAGGTGCGCGTCTTCGCCGTTGACGATCAGGCGGCCGCGTGCCGGCACCGTGCGCACCAGATGGTGGAACTGGCGCTGGATCGCGGCCACGTCCGGGAAGATGTCGGCGTGGTCGTATTCGAGGTTGTTGAGGATGGCCACCAGCGGCCGGTAATGCACGAACTTGCTGCGCTTGTCGAAGAAGGCGGTGTCGTACTCATCGGCCTCGACCACGAACTCCCGCCCCTGGCCCACGCGGGCAGAGACACCGAAATCCTCGGCAACGCCGCCGATCAGGAAACCCGGGGAGCGGCCGGCGCTTTCCAGCAGCCAGGTGAGGATGGTGGTGGTGGTGGTCTTGCCGTGGGTGCCGGCCACTGCGAGCGTGTCGCGGCCCGGCAGCACCTGTTCGGACAGCCACTGCGCACCGGAAATGTAGCGCTGGCCGGCGTCCAGCACCGCTTCCACCGCTGGATTGCCGCGCGACAACGCGTTGCCGATCACCACTTCGGCAGTGCCGGCCGGCACGCTGTCGGCCCGGTAGCCCTGGTCCAGGGTGATGCCCAGCTTCTCGAGCTGGGTGGACATCGGCGGATAGATGGCCTGGTCGCTGCCACTGACCGTATGGCCCAGTTCCCGCGCCAGGGCGGCCACGCCGCCCATGAAGGTGCCGGCAATTGCAAGGATATGTACGCTGCTCATGACCGGGGATTGTGACCGATCACGGCTGTATAGGGCCATCGTCGGAAACGGGGTAAGAGAACCCCTACAGCGACTGTGAGAAAACTCCAGCCATATGTCAGGGAATTCCCGATAGCGATGTTCTGTGAACCCGGACACAATTCAGGATGCCAGCCGCAGTACCCGAACCGGTCCTACTCCCCAAGAGGCCATCCCCAAGGGAGCTCATGCTGTGGGGGCCCTGAGCAAGCCCTTTGCTGGCACCTATGAAACGACACAGGCCTGATCCTCGAGGATCAGGCCTGTGTTTTTTGCGCTGCGCTGGCCGGTCTCGACCGGCCAAGGGCATCAGCGCTTGATCGCCGCCAGGATGCGGGCTTCGATCTCGTCCAGCTCGCCTACGCCGTCAACCCGGGCCAGGGTGCCGCGGCCGGCGTAGAAGTCGACCACCGGAGCGGTCTGCTCGGTGTAAACCTGCAGGCGCTTGCGCACCGATTCCGGATTGTCGTCGGCGCGGCCCTGTTCCTGCGCACGGCCGGCGATGCGCTCGACCAGCAGTTCGGTGGCCACGTCCAGCTGCACCACGGCATCCAGCGGCTGACCGATCTCGGCCAGCATGCCGTCCAGCGCGTTGGCCTGGGCCACGTTGCGCGGGTAACCGTCAAGGATGAAGCCCTTGGCGACATCGGCCTGGGCCAGTCGCGACTTCAGCATGCCCAGCAGGATCTCGTCCGACACCAGGTTGCCGGCATCCATCACCGACTTGGCCTGCTTGCCCAGCTCCGAGCCGGCAGCGATTTCCGCGCGCAGCATGTCGCCGGTGGAAATGTGGGCGATGTCGAGCTTTTCCTTCAGGCGCGTCGCCTGTGTCCCCTTGCCCGAACCGGGCGGTCCCAACAGAACCAATCGCATTGACCTGACTCCAACGTGTTGAAAATTAAGAAGGTTCGCGTCCCGGACGGTCCGGTATCGCTGCACCGCAATAGCGCCACTTTAGCGCATACGGGTAATGTCCCTGCAATGTCCCCTCCCCCGAACAGGTAGAAGCATGCGCAACGGTACCCTTCTTTACGCCCAGTCCGGCGGCGTCACCGCCGTCATCAACGCGACCGCCGCAGCGGTGATCGAGCAGGCCCGGGCCAAGGGAATCAAGGTTCTGGCCACGCGCAACGGCATCCTCGGCGCCCTGCGCGAGGAACTGATCGACACCAGCAAGGAGAGCGCGGCGGCCATCCGTGCCCTCGCCCACACCCCGGGCGGCGCGTTCGGCTCGTGCCGGGTCAAGCTGAAATCGCTGGAGGCCGACCGTGCCCGGTACGACCGCCTGCTGGAGGTGCTGCGCGCCCACGACGTGCGCTGGTTCCTCTACAACGGCGGCAACGACTCGGCCGACACCGCGCTGAAGGTCTCGCAGCTGGCCAAGGCTTCCGGCTATGACCTCACCTGCATCGGCGTGCCCAAGACCATCGACAACGACCTTGCGGTGACCGACACCTGCCCGGGCTTCGGCTCGGCGGCCAAGTACACCGCGGTTTCCGTGCGCGAGGCGGCATTGGACGTGGCCGCGATGGCCGAAACCTCCACCCGCGTCTTCATCTACGAGGCGATGGGCCGCCACGCCGGCTGGCTGGCCGCCGCCGCCGGCCTGGCCGGCACCGGCGACGATGATGCCCCGCACATCATCCTGCTGCCCGAGCGCGCATACGACGAGGCCGTGTTCCTGGCCAAGGTCAAGGCGGTGGTCGCGCGCGTGGGCTACTGCGTGGTGGTGGCTTCTGAAGGCATCGCCACCGCCGATGGCCGCTTCGTGGCCGATGCCGGTGGCGGCAAGGACTCCTTCGGGCATTCGCAGCTGGGCGGCGTCGCCGCGCACCTGGCAGGCCGGGTCAAGGACCAGTTGGGCCTGAAGGTGCACTGGGCCCTGCCCGACTACCTGCAGCGCTCTGCGCGCCACCTGGCCAGCAAGACCGACTGGGAACAGGCGCAGGCGGTGGGCAAGGCCGCCGTGCAGCTGGCGCTGAAGGGCCAGAACGGAGTGATGCCGGTGATCGTGCGCAGCAGTGATGCACCGTATCGCTGGAAGATCGAAGCCGCACCGCTGTCGAAGATCGCCAACCATGAGAAGAAGATGCCGGCCAGCTTCATCCGTCGCGATGGCTTCGGCATCACGGCCAAGGCCCGCGCGTATCTGTCGCCGCTGATCAAGGGCGAAGCGCCGCTGCCCTATGGCGCCGATGGCCTGCCGAAGTACGTATCGCTGAAGAACGTGGCGGTGAAACAGAAACTGCCGGCCTTCGAGGGCTGATCAGAAAAGGGGGACGGAGGGGATCAAGTCGTCCCCCCTCCGTTCCCTTTTCATGGAGGAAGGTCATGGCATTGCGCGTTGTTCGACTCGGTACGCCGCGTGCGGCACGGTGCGGCGCCCGCCGCGTGGTGTGCCGCGCAGCGAATTTGCCCGGCAGGACTGGTACGACGTCTGGTTTCCCACGCTGTCTCCCAGCGCGGAGCTGGTGAAACAGGCGCACGAGGCGAAGAGCGCCGCCGACTGGAACACCTTCTTCCGCCACTACAAGGCGGAAATGAAGGCACCCGACGCGGCGCATGCGCTGGACCTGCTCGCGGCGCTGTCGCAGCACAGCGATATCGCGGTGGGCTGCTATTGCGAGGACGAGGCGCATTGCCACCGATCGGCGCTGCGCGAGTTGCTGGTGGCGCGTGGGGCCAGATTGGCGGAGTAGTCAATCGGTTGCCGGCCAGCGGCCGGCCCTACCCAGGTCTCCCAACCAGTAGATCCACGCCATGCGTGGATGCTCAACCTCAATTGCAGGCCTTGCCTTCCATCTGCAGCTGCGCAGCGAACATCGTCACCTGCGGAATCTGGCCGGCGGCGGCCTGCTTCTTGGCTTCTTCCAGGTAGATGCGTGACTGCCCCTGCCCGTCCAGCTCCACCTTGTTGCTCGACGGCAGGCGCCACACGCGCACCACTGCCTGCTGCGCCGGGCAGGTCGCGTTGGGCACACGGATCACGTCATTGAGTTTCCAGCCCTTGTCCGCACTCGGCTGCGCCTTGGCGTAGTCGACGAAGCGGGCGCGCGGCTGGCACTGCTCGCTGGTGCGCACGGCTGAGAATCGATAGGGCTCGGCGGCCTGGCCGGTGAACGCACCTTCCAGGCGCGCACAGGCTTCGGGAATCTGGCGCAGCGTATGCACCGCGCCCACCGCCTGTGGCGCGCCGACGGCACGCTGCAGTTCGGGGGTTTCGGCAGCCAACGCGGGCATCGCCGGGGCCAGGACGGCAAGCATCAACAGGGACAGGCGCATGGAGATTCTCCTACAGGACTCGGCGCAGGCTTGCAGAGGTTGGCTTAACGGGGTGCAAAGGCGTGCGGCTCTCAAAGCATGCCCATGGACCGGCGGCGGGTTCCGCGCGCATGGCGATGCGTTCATCTGGAGGGCGCCCACGGATCATGCGGCGCGGCGCGGCCCGGCGCTACCATCCAGACGCGGGTGCACGCATACTGCGGTCACCAGGGAATGCTGAACACCGCCATACGTCGGACGACCGCCAAGGTCGGCACGGGTTGGTTCCAGGCTGCAGCCCGTCGTCCCCCTCGTGGTGCAGTTCATCGCCACTGGATGCTCATCATCCATTCTGCGGAGGGGTCTAATGCTGGAACGTCATGGGCTGTCATTGGCGCTGGGCTGCGCCATTCTCGCGATCCTGTACGGAATCGTCTCGGCGCGCTGGATCCTGCGCCAACCCACCGGCAATGAACGCATGGTCGCCATCGCCACGGCCATCCAGGAAGGCGCGCGCGCCTACCTCAACCGCCAGTACCTGACCATCGGCATCGCCGGGGTGGTGCTGTTCGTGCTGGTCGGCATCTTCCTCAGCTGGTACACCGCCATTGGCTTTGCCGTCGGCGCGGTGCTGTCCGGCGCGGCCGGCTACATCGGCATGAATGTCTCGGTGCGGGCCAACGTGCGTACCGCCGAGGCCGCGCGCCACGGCATCAGTGCCGCGATGGATGTGGCCTTCCGCGGTGGCGCGATCACCGGCATGCTGGTGGTCGGGCTGGGCCTGCTGGGCGTGGCCGGCTACTACGCGCTGCTGCTGCGCATGGGCCTGCCGATGGAACAGGCACTGCACGCACTGGTCGGGCTGGCCTTTGGTTCGTCGCTGATCTCGATCTTCGCGCGGCTGGGCGGTGGCATCTTCACCAAGGGTGCCGATGTGGGCGCCGATCTGGTCGGCAAGGTCGAAGCCGGCATACCCGAGGACGACCCGCGCAACCCGGCGGTGATCGCCGACAATGTCGGTGACAACGTCGGCGACTGTGCCGGCATGGCCGCCGACCTGTTCGAAACCTACGCGGTCACCGTCATCGCCACCATGCTGCTGGGCAGCCTGATGCTGAGCGAAGCCGGTGCCAATGCGGTGCTGTACCCGCTGGTGCTGGGCGGCGTATCGATCATCGCCTCGATCATCGGCGCGCTGTTCGTCAAAGTGAAGCCAGGCGGCTCGATCATGGGCGCGCTGTACAAGGGCGTGATCGTCTCCGGCGTGCTGGCTGCAATCGCGTTCTACCCGATCACCACCGGGTTGATGGCCGACAATGTGCACGGCCCGATGGCGCTGTACGGCTGTGCGCTGATCGGCCTGGTGCTGACCGGGCTGATCGTCTGGATCACCGAGTACTACACCGGCACCCAGTACAAGCCGGTGCAGCACGTCGCCCAGGCCTCGACCACCGGCCATGGCACCAACATCATCGCCGGCCTCGGCATCTCGATGAAGTCCACCGCACTGCCGGTGATCGCCGTGTGCGCGGCCATCTGGGGTGCGTATGCACTGGCCGGGTTGTACGGCATCGCCATCGCCGCCACGGCGATGCTGTCGATGGCCGGCATGATCGTCGCCCTCGACGCCTACGGGCCAATCACCGACAACGCCGGCGGCATCGCCGAGATGGCCGAGCTGCCGTCGGAGATCCGCGACATCACCGATCCGCTGGATGCGGTCGGCAATACCACCAAGGCGGTGACCAAGGGCTATGCAATCGGCTCGGCGGCACTGGCCGCGCTGGTGCTGTTCGCCGACTACACCCACAACCTGCAGGCGGCCAATCCCGGGCAGGAATTCCGTTTCGATCTCAGCGACCACACGGTGATCATCGGCCTGCTGATCGGCGGCCTGATTCCCTACCTGTTCGGCGCCATGGCGATGGAAGCGGTCGGCCGCGCTGCCGGTGCGGTGGTGGAGGAAGTGCGCCGCCAGTTCCGCGAGATCCCCGGCATCATGCAGGGCACCGCCAAGCCGCAGTACGACCGTGCCGTGGACATGCTGACCCGCTCGGCGATCCGCGAAATGATCGTGCCCTCGCTGCTGCCGGTGGCCGTGCCGGTGGTGGTTGGCCTGCTGCTGGGGCCGCGTGCGCTGGGCGGGTTGCTGATCGGTACGATCGTCACCGGCCTGTTCGTGGCCATTTCGATGACCACCGGCGGCGGCGCCTGGGACAATGCCAAGAAGTACATCGAGGATGGGCACTTCGGCGGCAAGGGCAGCGAAGCGCACAAGGCCGCAGTGACCGGCGATACCGTGGGTGATCCGTACAAGGACACCGCCGGCCCGGCGATCAATCCGCTGATCAAGATCATCAACATCGTGGCACTGCTGCTGGTGCCGTTGCTGTAAGGGCCTTCTGTAGAGCCGAGCATGGGCTCGGCTCTACAAGGTCAGCGCCCGCGCAGGTAGAACGCCACCGGCACCATCACTTCCACCGGGTCGCCGGCCACCTCGGCCGGCGGCGCCGGCACCGGGCTGGCACGCTGCACGGTCTCCAGCGTCTCCTGGTCAAGCAGCGCAAAGCCGCTGCTGCGCTCGATGTGCGGGGCCGACACGCGACCATCGCGGGCGACCGCGAAGCGTACGTAGGTAACGCCCTGCTGGCGCAACCGTTCGGACTGCCGTGGATAGCGTCGATGCTGTTGCAGATGCCCCAGCAGCAACGCCTGCCAGGTGGCGTTGACGCGACTGCGCTCGCCGGCCGTGGTGCGCGGCGCGGCGTAACTGGCCGCCGCCTGCGCCGGAACGTCGGGGGGTGCCAGCGTTCGATCAACCGTTGTGTCAGCGGTTTCCTGCGTGGGCTGCACAGGCGGCGGCTGCGCCGGTGCCAACTCCCCCTGTGGCTGCGGTGGCGCCTTGATCGGCTCGTGCGGTCTGGGCAGCGGCGCGCGCCGTTGCTGCTCCTGCTGCAGCGGGCCTGCCGGCAGCGCGCGCGGCGGCACCGGTGGCGCCTGTGCGGCAGGTGCCAACTCCAGCATCAGCGCAGCCGCAGGCGCAACCGCCACCACGGGCGCCCGCGCAGCCCACCACCACGCAGCCGCGATCAACAGCGCATGGACCAACAGCACGATCACCAGGCTTGTTGCCCAGCGCTGCAGTCCACTCATCGCGTGCCCTGCTCCAGGCCTACCAGGGCAACCTTCAGGTAACCGGCATGGCGCAGCGCATCCAGCGCAGCCATCAGTTCACCATAGGGCACACGCTGGTCGGCACGCAGATAGATGCGCTGCGACGCATCGCCTGCGGTTGCCGCCTGCAGCGCAGCGGGCAGGGTCGCCTGCGTGACGGGCTGCTCGCCCACGCGCAGCGACAGATCGGCCTGCACGGTCACATACACCGGCGCGCGTTCTGCCGGGCTCGCCTGTGCGCTGCTGGCCGGCAGCTGCACCGGTACCGACACCGTCGCCAGCGGCGCGGCCACCATGAAGATGATCAACAGCACCAGCATCACATCGATGAAGGGCGTGACGTTGATTTCATGTGCTTCTTCCGGTGCCTCTTCGCGCCCGGATGCGGTCCTGATCGCCATCGTCGTGCCTCAGTGCACGGCGCGCAGCGAGCCAACCGTCACGCGCGGCGCAGCCCGATCCAGGTCGCGCGATACCAGTTGCTGCACCGCTGCCGACAGATCGCCCAGCAATCCGCGCAGGCCTGCCAGCACGCGGGTGAAGTGGTTGTAGACCAGCACCGCCGGAATCGCCGCGACCAGGCCCAGCGCAGTTGCCAGCAGCGCCTCGGCGATACCCGGGGCGACCACCGCAAGGTTGGTGGTGTTGCTGTGGGCGATGCCGATGAAGCTGTTCATGATGCCCCACACCGTACCGAACAGCCCCACGAACGGAGCCACCGCGCCGATGCTGGCCAGCACACCGATGCCATGACGCTGGCTGCGACCGGTCGCCAGTTCCAGCCGTTCCAGGCGTGAGGCCACGCGCTCCTTGATGCCCTCGCGGGCGTCCAGTTCCTGCGAAAGCCGCAGCTCGGTGCGCGCAGCCTCCAGCATGGCAGCGGCGATGCCCTGTTGCAGCGGGCCATCGCCACTGCCACCGGGCAGGCTGGGCGCGGACAGCAGCAGCGCACGTGCGGCGCGCAGTGCGCGTGCCTGCCGGGCAAGTTCCCATCCCTTGGCCAGCAGCACCGTCCAGGTCGCCAGCGAGGCCAGGGCGAGAGCGATCATCACCGCCTTCACCACCACATCGGCGGCCAGGTACATGCCCCATGGCGTCAGGGCGGGGGCGGCCACGGGAGCCAGGTCAGCAGGCAGCATCATCGGGGGTTCCATTGGAATCAGGAGGAGTCGCACGGCGGCGGGTGGCGCGCGGCGCGGCCGCGTCGTCCACTTCCACCAGTGGCGCAGGATCAAGCCGGGGCGCTGGCCGGCTCAGCACATAGCCGGCGCTGGCGGCAAAGAACAGGCCCACTCCCAGCAACAGCCGCCAGGAGGGGTGCGCGCCCCAGCAGAACAGTGCGAACCCCACCGCCATGCCGGCGCTGGCGAACGCCTTGCCCTTGTTGGAGACCGCGCCCTGTTCGCGCCACAGGCGCAACGATGGGCCGTAGCGCGGATGGGCGAGCAGGCGCTGTTCGAACTTCGGCGAACTGCGTGCGAAGCAGCCCACAGCCAGGATCAGGAAGATGGTGGTGGGCATGACCGGCAGCAGCGCGCCGATCACGCCCAGCGCAACCATCAGCCAGCCCAGCACGAACCAGAGCCAGCGCATAAGCTGCGGGCCTGTGGTTGCCCGCGCATCAGGAGAATTCCACTTCAACATGGCCGTGCACGCTGCGGAACGCGGCATCGGCGGCGTCGATCACCTGCTGCTCCTGCACCGGGGTCAGTGGCACTGCGTCGAGTGCCGCTGTGAATTCGCGCCAGTGCCGGGCGGCACCGTCGGGGTGCGCGGCCAGGTGACGGGCACCGAAATCCCGGTCCAGGCCCAGTGCGCCCGCCATCTTGTAAAGCACGGTGCCGCCCAGGTTGGAGCCTTCGGCGACATACAGCCAGCCCAGCGCGGTCGGCAGCGGCAGGTCGTTGCCCAGCGCTTCGATGTCATCGCCAGGCAGGGTCTGTTGCAGGTCCTGCAGATCGCTGCGGACCTGCTGCAGGCGGCGGCGCTCGGACAGGTCGGGCAGCAGCGCGTCCAGCGCAGGGCTGGCGTACAACGCATCGATGCTGCGGTGGAAGCGGTACTGCACACGCAGGAAGCGGGCAAAGTTGCTGCGGTCGGCGAAGATGTCACCGGCCATGATGCGCTTGTCGAGTGCACCGTGGCTGTCGCGGGTGGCGGCCTTCAGCCGCACGCTGCGGCTGTTTTCGTAGGATGTCTGAGCGGTCATGGGGGTAATGCCAGCGGAAGCGTCCCCCTGTAGACGCTCCCGGCGCGACTTCCCCCAAGCCCGCTTGCACCGATAATGATGCTTTCCATTCACCTGCCAGGCCCTTCCGATGATCACCACCGAACCCCGCATGACCAACCTGTTCCTGCAGCTTGGCCTGGATGCCAGTGCCGAGGGCATCGCCACGTTCATCACCGGCCATCAGCTCGCCGCCGACGTGGAAGTGGCCGACGCGCCCTACTGGAATGAAGCCCAGCGCCAGTTCCTGGCCGAATCGCTGCAGGCCGACGCCGCATGGAGCACCGTCGTGGATGAACTGAACGAGTCGCTGCACGAGGAGGCGGTGAAGGCCGCGCGCGGGGTGTAAGGAGACGCCGGGCATTGCCCGGCGCTACCGTTCTTCTGCGTGATCCGCCGGGCATGGCCCGGCGCTACCGGTTTGTCAGTAGATCCACGCCATGCATGGATGGCCGGTCAGTATTTCCAGGTGATGGCCAACCGTGCGGTACGGCCCGGGGCCGGCATCACGCCCAGCGCGAGCGGGTCCAGGTAGTACCGATCGGTCACGTTGTCGACGTTGGCTTCCACCGACCATTGGTCGTTGAAGTTCCAGCTCGCAAACAGATCCACCAGCGTCGTCGGCCGGTACAACTGCTGGATCGCCGAAAGGCCGACGTTCCACTCCTTGTCCAGCTTGCTGATGGGCCCTGCGTTGTGCACCACGCGGGTACCGAAGGTCAGGCGCTCGTCGAACAGGCGCGAACCCACGGTCAGATTGACCATGTAGCGCGGCGGGTTCTGGGTGTTGCTGTAGGACCCTTCGAAGCCGCCATCGACGCAGTCCGGTGTGTTCTTCAGTTCTTCGATCCTGCGCTGCACGCCATAGGCGCGGCGCTCGGCGGCGATGTCCGGTGCGCAGGTCTTGGCCTTGAAGTAATAGTGCGCTGACAGGTCGGCGAACACCTTGCCGGCGTCATAGCTGGACTGGAATTCCATGCCCGACACCTTGAAACGGTCGACATTGCGGATCAGGCCGGCCGACAGCGTGCGGTAGTCGCGGGTGATCAGGTCATCGATACGGGTATCGAAGTAGGCCAGCTTCAGCGCCAGGCGATCGCCGTTGGTGAACAGATCGTGCTGGATGGTGCTGGCGCCCAGTTCCCAGCTGTGCGCACGCTCGGGCTTCAGCTCGTCCACCGGCTTGGCCGCCGTGAACAGGCCCAGGGTGGTCTCGAACAGGCTGGGCAGCTTGGTGCCTTCGGCGTACTTCAGGTAGACCATGCTGTCTTCGCTGAAGCGGAAGGCGACGCTGGCAGTCGGCGAAAATGCACTGTCGCGGCGACGGATCGGCTGCGACCAGGTCCAGCTGACCGGCACGCGCAGGTCTTCAGCGGCATCGGCATCGTAGAAGTTCCAGCCGCCGATATCGCCGACCGTGCCCTTCTTGTAGGGCGAGGCCAGCAGCGATTCCTGGGTGAACTTGCCGTTGGCATCCGGGTACCAGTTCAGCAGCGCGATGCGCTTGGCGCGCCACGAAGGCAGCTTCGGGTTGCCGTTGAGCAGCTCGGTGTAGCGGTACTGCCCCTGCACTTCATAGGCATCCGGCGTGGCCAGGCGATTGCGGTCGTGCACGTCCACGCGGTTCCAGCGACCGCCCAGCAGCATCTCCCAGTGTTCGTCCGGCGCCCACTTCAGCGACGCCACCGCGCTGTACTCCTTGCGCTCGGCATTGCGCAGGAAGCGGTTGTTGACCAGGTCGTCCTGCATGATCGGGCCGGAGCTGCCGGGGGCGATGTCTTCGTCGCTGAAGGACAGTCCGTAGTCGAGGGTGAAGCGGCCGGCGCTGCTGTCGAACACCGAGGTATTGCTGGCATCCAGGCCGAAGCGCTTCTGCCGCAGCGGATTGCGATAGGCGTCCTTGTAGCCGGGGTTGCCACTGAAGCTTGGCGCGTCGTACCACTCGGTGCGGCGATCGAAGTACCACGGGGTGATGCCGGTCAAGCTGTTGTACATCACGCTGTCGGCATCGGTGTACCAGGCGTTGACACGCAGGTCGATCAGCTCGCTGTCCGGGTTGAAGCGGTAGCGCAGGCTGTAGCTGTCCATGTCGACGTGGCCCGGGTCCCACTGCGGCACGCGATCACGCTCGACGCGGATGATCTGCGAGGCCATGATCTCGCCGGCCGTGCCCTCGTAACGCCGATAGCCTGCTTCAAGCGTCTGCGCGTCGTCGATGCGCCAGGTGCCCTTGAGCAGCGTCGACTTCGAGCGCGAGGAGGTGTTGAACACTTCGGTACGCGGCGGATTCAGCGGCGCCAGCGTGCGCCGGGTCTGCGGGAAGTCGTCGTACCCGTTCTTGCCCGAGAAGTAGTTGCCGTTGTCGCGGTAGGCATAGGCCGCCACCAGGTCGAAGCGGTCCCAGTGCCCTGCCGCGGCCACGTTGAAGAACTGGCTGCCGGTGGCACTGCGATCACGGCGTGGCGCGGCATCATAGCCGGGCAGGTTGTTGGCGCTGCCGTTGGCCAGGCCACCGCGCACGCGCACGCCGACATCCCGGCCTTCGCGCAGGATGTCATCGACGTTCAACGTTTCCATCTCCACCACGCCACCGATGCCGCCGGAGGCGTTGGCCTGCAGGCTCGGGCCCTTGGTGATGGTCAGCCGCGAGATCAGGTCGGGGTCGAGATAGGTACGCTGCGACTGGCCGGCATAGCCGCGGTAGGTGTCCATGCTGGACTGGCCACCGTCGATGATGACCGGTACCCGGCTCTGGCCCTGGATACCGCGGATGTTGACGTCGAAGCCATTGCCCACGCGCGGATCACCGGCGGTGACACCGGCCACACCTTTGACGATGTCACCGGTGGAGGTACCGCGGAAGCGCTCCAATGCCACACGGCCGATGCTGGTGGTCGAACCCACGCTGCGGTAGCTGTCGAGCAGCCGCGCGTCATCGCTGGCAGCGCCACCCTGCACGCGGTCGCCGGCCACGCTGAGGGTATCGGTGACGATCACGCCCCCGGCCTGGCCTGGCGCTGCAGCTTCCAGAGTGACCGCCTCGGCACTGACGCGGCGTGCAACCAGCCCACTGCCCTGCAGCAGGCGCGCAAGCGCATCGCCGACCGACAGGTTGCCGTCGACCGGCTGCGAAACCACGCCAGTGGCCAGTGCGGCCGGATAGACGACCTGCACGCCGGATTGGCGCATGTAGGCGCGCAGTGCATCGTCCAGCGGTTGTGCGGGAATGGAGAAGTGCTGCACGGCAGCGGTGCCGGCCGTACCGGAGGCGGCCAGTGCGGCAGGGGTGGCAGCGGCCAGACCAGCGGCCAACAGCGCGATGCACAGACGGGACGGGCGCAGTGCGCGGCCCGGGTGGCGGAATTCGTACATGGGGGAACCTGTAGGAAGAACATGGCCGCGGACGCGGCGTCATCCGCGGCGTGCGCGGACCCAACGACGTACGTGGCGGCGGCGGGTACGTTCGTGGGTAGAGACGAATGAGGCCGCATCAACCCCAAGTGCAATAGCGCCATGCCGTGCATGGCTGCGCGCACCGCGTGGCTTTACCGGTGGACGATGGCAACGCCCAGTGGCAGCCGGGTCACGCGCAGGCCGGCGGTGGCCACCAGCGCGTCCAACGCCTGTTCCGGCTGTTCGATGCGCAACGCTGCACTCACTGCGGGCATCGTGGAGAGATCGCCGCGCACGAAGGTCGGGCCTGCGCGATAACGACCGACCTCGTGCACGGCATCGACCATGCTGGCCTGCTCCAGCAGCAGTTCACCCTGGCGCCAGGCGCCGACCCGGTCTGCGGGGACGTCGACCAGCCGCGCCACGCCACTGTGCTCGCCATAGCGGGCGCGTTGGCCGACCTGCAGATAGGTCCAGCCACCATCGATCGGGCTGGCAACGCGTACACGCCCCTGTCCGACTTCCGTTTCCACCCCGGCATCGACATGGGCAACGGTGAACGCGGTGGAGATGTCCTCCACCACGCCATTGCCTGCGGTCACGCTGAAGCGCCTGTGCGCATCGGGCACCACGTCGAACCAGGCGCGGCCGCGCAGCAGTTCGATACGGCGCACACGCTCGTTGAAGTGCACGGCGATGGCGCTGCCGGCGTCGAGCACGGCGTGGCTGCCATCGGGCAGGTCCACCCGCTGCACCCGGTGCTCGCTGCGATGATCGGCCTGCAGCCGCAGCCAGGCATCCGGCCAGGCCACCATCAACAGCAGCGCCGCAGCGGTCGCCAGCGCCCAGCGCAGGCGGTGTGGGCGGCGCGCTGCCGGCCGCCGTTCGATCATGGCGGGGCGGGGCCCGATGCTGCGCCACAGCCTGCGCTCGTGCTCGAATGAACGGCGGTGCCCGGGTTGCGCCAGCCAGTGCTGGAACGCCGCCATGCGTGCGTCGCTGACATCACCGGACGCCAGGCACACGATCCAGTCCCGCGCCTGTTCGGCCACGGAATCGTTGGGGGTGCTGCGGGGTGTCGAGGGCGGGCTCATCGGCTGGCAGGCGGACACGGTCAGGTGCGGGCGGAAGGACTAGACCGCATGCGCGGCCTGCGAATCAAGACGCATGGCGGGTGGGCAATCCCAAGCCGGATCGCTCATCGCCCGCTGCGCGCCCACGCCAGTCGTTGCAGCGCGGTGCGCACATGGTTTTCCACCGTGGTCACCGATACCCCCAGACGGCGGGCGATCTCGGCCTGGGTCAAGCCCTGCAGGCGATTGAGATGGAAGATGGTGCGGGTGGGCTCGGGCAGGTGGCTGGCCGCATCGAGTACGCGCTGCAGTTCGTTCTGCGCCATCACCTGCTCTTCGGTGGAAATTTCCTCATCTTCCTGCCACAGGTAGTGCTCGGCCAGCAGACGATTGCGACGGGTCGACTCACGACCATGATCGGTGGCCAGGTTGATCGCCAGCCGATAGAGGTAGGCGCGCGGGTTGTCGATGCTCTGGCCGTTGTCGACGCCACGGGCCTTGAACCACACGGCCTGGATCACGTCTTCGGCGCCACTGTCGCCGCCGAGGATGCGCTGCACGCGCCGCAGCAGCGCCGGCCGTTCGCGGATCAGCAGTTCGGTGAGGGTGACGGCGTTGGAGGGCATGCGCGAGGCCAGGGGACAGACAGGGCGGCGCGCATGCTACTCCGTTAATGCGAATAAATCACGTTTGCATTCGCATCAGAACGTCAGAGGCAGTCGGTCAGCCCGTCGTAAACCGAGGACGATGTGCCCGGCAGGGGCGTGTGGATCACCTCGCCGGCAGGTGCCGACTCCAGCGTGTGCAGAAACGCCTCCAGGGGCGTATCGGCGGCCAGCGGCAGCGGACAGGCGTAGCTGCGCACATCGGCCTCGATCTGCCCATCGCGCCGCACCGAGGTGTTGCTGCCGGCGAACGTCCAGACGCAGCTGCCCAGCAGGCCGCTGTCCTGGTTGACCGAACAGCGCAGGCGCATCGCACGAAGGTTGTAGTACTCGCCCTCGCAGAAGGTGTCCCCGCAGACATCGTCGAACCCGCGCACCAGGGCCGTTTCGATGGCCACGAAGCGCTGCCAGCCTTCGGCCTGGGTCGGGAACAGTCGTGCGTCCACATAGGCCGGACCGGCGTGCACCCTACCGGCGACCAGCAGCAATCCACAGGCCAAGGCAATGCATGGCGCGCGCATCAGGCCGCCCTCCCCTGCTGGCCCGGGCCGCGCAGGCATCCGGGCAGCGCGTCGAACAGGCTGGTCCCGGTACCCGGCAAGGGTTCGAACAGGCCGTCCGGTGCCTGCAATGCAGTGAAGAAGGCATCGACCGGCACGCCTGGGCGCACCCCGGCGTGGCAGACCCAGCGCCCGTTGTCGACCCGCACCTGGCCGGTACGCGGGTCGATGCCCAGTTCACTGGCGACCACCACCCAGCTGCACCGCTGTACCGTCCCGCGCGGGACCAGCACGGCACAGCGAACCTGCAGGACCTGGTAATTGCTGTAGTCGCCCTCGCACCAGGTATCGGCGCAGAGATGGTCGAAGCCTTTCATCAGGGCGCCTTCCAGGTCGAAGAAGCGGTCCCAGCTGGCTTCATTGGATGGGAAGTCGATCAGGTCGACATGTGGCCCCCGCGCCAACACCGGCAGGGATGCAAGCAGCAGGGCGGTGCCGCAGCACCAGGCTTTCCAGGACATGGCAGGACTCCTCGGGATGGACCTTCAGCCTGCGCCGGGCAATCGCCCCGGCCCATCGGGAAAGGCCACTTCAGCCCGTCGGCCCACCCCACCCTGCACAGCGCCCGGCAAAGGCATAAAATGGTGAGCTATCCGTCTACATCCCCCACCTGGAGCACACCATGGGCCTGGAACTCGTCTCGCCCGGCAAGAATCCGCCGGAAGAAATCAACGTCATCATCGAGATCCCGAAGGATTCCGAGCCGGTGAAGTACGAAGTGGACAAGGAAACCGGCGCGATCTTCGTCGACCGCATCCTGTCGACCCCGATGCGCTACCCGTGCAACTACGGCTACGTGCCGAGCACCCTGTGCGGCGACGGCGACCCGGCCGACGTGCTGGTGGTGCTGCCGCTGCCGCTGGTGCCGGGCTCGGTGGTCCGCTGCCGTCCGGTGGGCGTGCTGAAGATGAGCGATGAGGCAGGCAGCGACGAGAAGATCCTGGCCGTGCCGGTCACCAAGGTGTTCGGCGGCTACGCCCACGTGGAAGACATCGAGCAGGTGTCCAGCCACTGGCTGGAGCGCATCGGCCACTTCTTCGAGCACTACAAGGACCTGGAGAAGGGCAAGTGGGTCAAGCTTGACGGTTGGGGCGGCGCCGCCGAGGCCAAGCAGATCCTGATCGAGGCGCACCAGCGCCACCTCGACAGCAAGGCCTGAGCCTGAACAGCATTGCTCCGGCGCACGCCGTCGGAGCGATGCGGGTCACGTTTCATGACCGCGGCACATCACCTTTGCCGCCGTATTAGGTAAATTGCGTCACTTCACACGTCATCGACATCAACCGTCGAGACATCCAGGGGAATGTGTCGTGCGTATTCTGCTTGTTGGGGATACAGCCAGCCTGCCGGCTGAGCTGACCGAATTCATTGCCGATCTTGGGGAAGACTGGCAGCCGTTGACCGCCACCGATGGCCACACCGCGATGACCGCGGTGGCCACCCAGGGCGTGGACGCCGTGATTGTCTGCCCACAGCTGCCTGACCTCAACGCGACGACGTTGCTGGGGCAGATCCGGACCCTGCGCCCGGAAACCATCCGTATCGCACTGGTTGATGCCCAGCACGGGACCCGGCCACCGCCGGCGCGCCTGATCGGGGTCGCCCATCGCTTCCTGCCGTTGCCGTTGGCGCCGGAAGTGCTGCTGGAGGCACTGACCAGCCTGGAAGAGCTGCGCGAAGTGCTGGACAGCCCGCGCCTGCGCGATGCCATCGGTCGCATCGAGAAGCTGCCTTCGCCGCCGCATCTGTACCTGAGCCTGACCCAGGCGCTGGAGCATGATGACGACGCCGACAGCGCCGATGTCGCCAAGCTGGTCGCTGCAGACCCGGCGATCGCGGCCAAGGTGCTGCAGCTTTCCAACTCGGCGTTCTTCAGCCAGGGCCGCACCATCGCCGACCTGCGGACCGCAGTGACGCGGCTGGGCCTGGCCACGCTGCGTGACCTGGTGCTGGCCAGCGAAGTGTTCTCCGCGCCGACCCTGTCGCCTGCCGAGCGCAACTCGCTGCAGCAGCGTGCATTGATGGCCTCGCGCCTGGCCGCGCGCCTGCTGCCTGAGTCAAGTGCGGAACTGGGCGCTACCGCTGCGCTGCTGGCCGACATCGGCCTGCTGCTGCCGGGCGTGCGCAACGAGCGCAGCGAATCGACCGTCGCCGACGACGACCGTCCCGGCCACGCCGAAGCTGGCGCCTACCTGCTGGGCCTGTGGGGCCTGCCGATGCCGATCATTGAAGCGGTCGCCTTCCATCTGCAACCACAGCGTGCCAATACCCGCAGCTTCTGGGTGACCGGCGCGGTGCATGTGGCATTGGCGCTGGTCAACGGCGATCCGGTCGATGAGGACTACCTGCAGCGTGCCGGTGTGCTGGGCAAGCTGCCGCAGTGGCGCGAGCACGCCAACAGCCTGATGGGCCTGGTGCCAAGCGAGGCCTGATTTCCGGGTAGTTGTGCAGCAATGAAAGGCAGGCCGGATGGCCTGCCTTTTTTTTGTCGATCGACCATCCACGCATGGCGTGGATCTAGCGCATGGCGGGTGGGGCAGCCTGCAACGAAGAAGGGCGGGCCTTGCGGCCCGCCCTCCTCTTTCTACCGTCACGCTTCGATGGATCAGAAGCGCTGGGTGTACTTCATGTAGTAGTAACGACCGATGTCGAAGCCACCGTAGTACGAGAAGCTCGAGTTCGGCTGGCTGTACATGACCGGGCCTTCGTGGTTGAACACGTTGTTGGCACCGACCGAGACCGTCGCCTGCCACGGCAGGGTGTAGCGGACCTGCACGTCGTGGAAGGTGTTGGAACCGACCTTGCGGGTCGGCTGGCCCAGGGTGTACGCCGAGTTGAAGTCAGGCAGGTTGCACTCGGTGTCGTAGGAGCACGGCTCCTTCATGCTCGAGTAGTAACGCACGGCCCAGTTGACGCCCAGGTTGCCCAGGCTCCAATCGACGTTCAGGTTCGAACGGACGCGGAAGTTTGCGCCCCAGTCGCCGGTTGCCCAGCTGGTGTGCTGCTCGACCGGCGTCTCGGCTTCGTTGTCGCGCTTGTACTCGAGGTAATCGACGTAGGTGGTCTTCCAGTCAACCACGATCTTGCCGAAGGAGAACTCCGGCAGGCGGTACTTGATACCCAGGTCGTAACCTGCGGTTTCCTGGTAACCACCATTGATCAGGGTGCGGGTGACATCGACCACCTGGTTGACGGTGCGACCTTCGGTACCGCGGCTGAAGCGGTCACACGCCGACGCCACGCCCAGCACATAGCACTGGTTGAGGATCGAGGTCACCGACTCGGCGGCGATCACGTTGTCGATGCGGATCTTCCACCAGTCCAGGCTGACATCCAGGCCCTGCACGAAGTTCGGGCTGTAGACCAGGCCGGCGGTCCAGGTCTTGGAGGTTTCCGGCTGCAGTTCCGGGTTGGAACCGGATTCGAAAGCGCTGTAGGACTGGGTGCCCGGGCCGGTCGACTGCGCGCCACCCGAAGTGATCTGGCGGAAGTTGGCCGGAACGCCACGTGCGCCGCAGGCGGCGGCAACCGACGGGTTGCGCGAGGCCGAGCCGAAGCTGCTGTCGCACGGATCGGTGTAAGCGTCGAAGGTCTGCGAGGTGCCGCCGTACATGTTGGCGATGTTCGGCGCGCGGAAGCCCGTCGAATAGGTCGCACGCACCAGCAGGTCGTCGATCGGCTTCCACTTCAGGCCGAACTTGCTGTTGATGGTGTCACCGAAGGTGTTGTAGTCCGAGTAGCGGCCCGCCATGTCGAGCGACAGCTCCTTGGCGAACGGCATGTCAGCCAGCACCGGCACGTTCAGTTCGACGTAGAACTCGTCGAGCTTGTAGCTGCCCTTGGTCGGTGCGCCGGCCAGGTCGGTGCTCAGGCCCGACTGCAGCAGTGCATCCGGGTTGTACTCGCCGCTTTCCTGGCGATGCTCGTAACCGGCGGCAATGGCCAGGTCACCGGCCGGCAGCGTGAACAGCGAGCCGGAGATGTTGGCGCTGTATGCCTTGGTGGTGTTGGTGTAGGTGTCGTGGCTCGGCAGGAACAGGTAGGCCTGCAGGGCCGGGTCAGCCAGCGAACCATTGCCGGTGGAGCCGTACGGTGCCAGCGGGTTCCACGGGGTGCAGCCGGCGATCACCTTGCCCGGGGTGCCGCAACGGGCGACGTCGCCGTCCATGAAGGACGGGCCGACGGCGTTCTGCACGTTCGGGATGAACAGGTTGCCGGTACCGGTCTTGACGCCCTTGTTCTGGTTGTAGACGTAGCCCACGTCCCAGTCCCAGAACTTGTCACCGAACTCGAACGAACCTTCCAGGCCGGCCGAGAAGCGGAAGGTTTCCTGCTCAGATTCGGTCTGGCGCGGGAACTCGGAGGTGCGACGGATGAAGTTCGCTTCCTTGCCCAGCGGGTTGTAGACGCTGTCGGCCGACAGCGGGGTGCCGTAGACCTCGGACTGGTACGGGTAACCGGCAATCTGCGAGGTCGCGGTGCGCTTGGTGTACAGCACGTTCGCGGTGGCGCGGATGTTGTCGGTCAGGTCGTAGTTGCCGTTGGCAAACACCGAGCGACGGGTCAGCTTGTTCTGCAGCCACATTTCCTGGCTGGCATTGGTGTAGTCGGCAGTGCCGAACTCACGGAAGTCGCCCATGCCGTTGCCGGCACCGGTATTGGCACGGGTGTACCAGATATCGTCGTTGGCGTCCTTCGGGGTGCCCATGTCATCGATCAGCACGCCCTGGTTCGACGCCGGCGACCAGCCATTGGCATCGTCGTCGGTCGGGAACGGGTGGAAGCGACCGTTGGGGTAGCGGCTGAAGGAACGATCCTTTGCCTTGACCTCGTCTTCCTTGCTGTACTCGGCACCGAAGGTGATCGAACCGCGCTCGCCGGTCTGGCCGTAGACGAAGTTGTAGACCTGCTTCTGGCCGTCGCCCTGACCGTACTGGCCACCGTAGACGCTGGCTTCCAGGCCGTCGAAGTTCTTGCGGGTGATGATGTTGACCACGCCGGCAATGGCATCGGAGCCGTAGATGGCCGATGCGCCGTCGGTCAGCACTTCAATGCGCTCCACGACCGAGGTCGGGATCGATGCCAGGTCGGTGTAGCCGCCGGTGCTGGTGCCCATGCGCTTGCCGTCCAGCAGCACCAGGGTGCGCTCCGGGCCGAGGTTGCGCAGGTCGACGTACTGGCCGCCGACTTCTTCGCCGGAGGTCAGTGCATCGGCGCGGCTGATCGCCGGCGAACCGGTGGCCGACAGGTTCTGCACGATGTCGGCAACGCTGGTGAAGCCCTGCTTTTCAATGTCGGCGCGCTGCAGCGCGATCACCGGCTGCGCGGTTTCCATGCTCGCCTGGCGGATGCGCGAACCGGTGACCGAGATGCGGTCCAGGTCGGTCGTGCCGCCGGCAGCTGCATCCTGCGCCGAAGCGAAGGACGGTGCCAAGGCAAGCGCAATGCCGGCCGGCAGCAAGCCGAGCCGCACTGCGGGAATACGAACGTTCATCAATCTCTCCAAGGTACGTGTTAGTAGCGTGTTAAAACGCCGTAGCACGTTACGATTGCGTTGCAGCGCTGTATTTGCGCGACACAACCGGAGACTTTGCGGAGTGTGGCGGAAGCTTCCCGTCGTTCTCGCGGAAACGCGAAGCGGACTGGCCGTAGCGGGCGCGGAAGGCACGCGCGAAGCTGCAGCAGTTGTCGAAACCACTGGCCGCGGCAACTTCTCCCACCATCATGTCGGTATCGCGCAGCAGATCGGCTGCACGCTCCAGGCGCAGGCGTGCGGAAAGCGATTGCGGGCTTTCCTCGTACAGGCTCTGGAAGGTCTTGGACAGGTACCAGCTGGAGAAGTTGGTCAGCTCGGCCAGTTCACCGATACGCACCACGCGGTGGCTGTTGCCTTCCAGGTACAGCCGCGCACGCTGCATGCGGCCGAACACCTGGCGCTTGCGGCTGCGCGAGCGGCCCGGGCAGCGCTGTACGTTGTCGGCAAGGCTGCGCTGCAGGCCGGCCAGATGCAGCAGCAGCGGACGCAGCGCCTGTGCCGGTAGACCGCTGGCCAGAGCATCGCGCCACAGGCGCAGCGCAACGCGCGCATCGGCGCGGGTCATCAGGCCGCGACCGGCGTACAGGCCACAGTCGGCCATCTCGGTCAGCACGCGCAGCGCTTCGACGTTCAGGTTCAAGCCCACGCACAAACCGTTGCGTCCGGCCTGGACCAACGGCCGCGACTCCTTTTCGAACGCGATCCACTCCCCCTGGCGAAGTCGGAACCGCCCTTCCTTGGCTTCCACCCAGGAGGTGCCGCGCACCTGCATCCACACGTTGAAGCTGGTGCCGGACGTCTGCAGGCTGCCAAGACGGGCAACGCCCATGCAGGTCGGCGCGACATCGTCGATCGCCTTGTCCAGGGAAACGGTTTGGCCACGATCGGCCAGCGAGAGTTGACGCATGGGGGCACCACGGATTTGCCAAGTACAGGCCTCCGTTTTGCCAAATCAGGTGGCAGCCGGTCAGGAAAGACTGCCGAGATCGCCACGAATTCGAGGCGAGATCGTCACGAAGAAGTTACGAAGGACCTTTTTCGTTGAAGATCAACAACCTGGAGAATGCGGGGAACAGCGCTGGTGGCTGCTCAGGCAGGCGCATCACGCCGATGTCCGCCCCATCACTGATCGCCAGGGCCAGGTAGAGGTGATTGCCGTCGGCGCTGGCGCTGAGCCCGTTGCCCGCGCTGAGCCGCTGCGCGTCCAGGCAGCGCTCCGGATCCTCGCGCCCGGCCTGGATGCGGACCAGGGTGGTGCCACAGGCCGCACTGCTGCCGAGGTAGTCGATGCTGCCGTTGCCGGCGACGGTCCAGGTCCGGTAGCGCCAGCGACTCGGCCGATCCTCGCTGACCTGCTGCACGCTGGCAGCGGTCAGTGCCGGGTCCACCGACCACAGACCGCCCGCCGCGAGACGGGTGAACAGCACCCGGCCGCTGCTGCGATCGAACCGCGCCTGTGACACGCCCTCCAGGCTGGCCAGGCGCCGCCACGGCTGCGTGCTGCGGTCGAACAGGCTCAGCCGGGTGTGCTGGTCGGCATCACGTTCCACCACCAGCAGCTGATCCGCATCGGCCCCGTACAGGGCCTGCAGCGGCTGCTCGGCCGGTACCGGCAGGCGCTGCAGCTGCTCGTCGCGCGGGGCGATCTCATAGACCACGGCCTGGCCATGCTCATCACGCCCGACCACCAGCAGACGCCGGCTGTCGGCCGACCAGTCGGGCGCCTGCCGTGCTTCCGGCTTCAGCCCTTCGATCGGCCGCAGTGATTCGGGCCGCTGCATGTCGGCCCACCACAGCGCGAAGCTGCCGGAGCGATCCGAACTGAACACCAGCTGCCGCCCATCCGGGGCCACCATCGGCTGCCCATCGCGACCACTGGAGGCGAACAGACGCTCACCCGCACCGCCCTGCGCCGGCATCCTGAACACGCCGAACTGCGCGCGGCGATGGACGAAGGCCAGCATGTCGCCGCGACGCGAGACCGCTGGCCACTGCGCGTCGTCCAGGCCTGCATCGCGCAGCGTGCGGCGCTCGACATCGAGGTAGTACAAGCGCGCTTCGCTGTCCACGCGCCGACCGAACACGATGTGCCGGCCGTCACCCAGCCATGCCCAGCCGCGCAGTTCGGCCGACTCGGTGGTCAGCTGCTCGGGTGTACCGCCATTGGCGGGCATCCGCCACAGGTCGCCCAGCTGCGGATTGCGCACGAACACCAGCCACCGCCCATCCGGCGAGTAGCGCGGGGCGTAATCGAAATCGTCTTCTTCGACCGCGTAGTCCAGCGCGCGCCATTGGCCACTGGCCAGATCAAGCACACGGATACCGCGGTGGGCGTAACGCCCGACCATGCTGCCAAACACCAGCCCGCGGCCATCGGGGGTCCAGTCGAAGCTGAGCAGCTCGGTGCCGTCGCAACGCGTTGCCTGCCGCACCGCGCCGCCGGTGGCGCTGGCGACCAGCACCTGGCAGCTGGCATCGGTGCCGAAGCGGGCGAACGCGATCTCACGACCATCCGGCGACCAGGTCGGGAAGCGATCATTGGCGCCCGGCGGCGGCGAAAGCAACTGGCGTGCAGGTGCGTTGCCCGAGGTCTGCACCTTGATCGCGCTGCCCTGCTTGCCATCATCGTTGGCGCCTTCGTAGGCAACCTGCGAGCCATCGGGCGAAAGTGTGGGATAGGTCTCAAAACCAGAGGTGGCGGTAATCAATCGATACGGCCGCTCGGGGCTTCCGATCACCCGCGTACCGTTCTCGACAGCCGCATCAACCGGAGAACTCGTCGGCGCCGGGCGGCGCAGCAGCAACACGCTCAATACCACCAGGGCCAGCAGCATCACCACGCCCAGCACCAGCAGCACGCGACGACGCAGCAGCCGCCAGCGACGACGGCCACGCTCGACCAGCGGCGCATTGACCGGCAGGGCCGCAGCATCGGCGGGCGTGACCTCGGCCGGCGCATCATCGGCGTCTTCGACGCTGCCTTCGGCCTCTATATCGGGCAGCACCTGCACCGGCACCAGCAGGCGGTAACCGGTCTTGGCGATGGTCTCGATGTAGGCCTGGCCGTTGTCGTCCTCGACACTGAAGGCCTTGCGCAGCTGCGTGACCGCCTGCGTCAGCACATCGTTGGTCGGCAGCGTGTCGGGCCAGACTTCGGCAAACAGTTCATCGCGCGTCACCACCCGGCCCGGCTGCCGCAGCAACACGCGCAATACGCCCAGTGCTTTGGGCGTCAATCGTCGTGTACGGCGAGCCCCCGCGACTTCGACCTCACGCGAGGACAAAGTAACGATGCACTCACCAACTCGGATACGGTCGGGTTCAGGCGACGGGATTTCGCTGCTGATCATTCGTCGCTACAGGGTTGAAACAGTTCGCGGACACTGCTCATCGATCCTTTTCCGTCCTTGGCACCGCAAAAAGCCAGATTCCGCACACAGCATCGGCGCATACCGCAAAAAAAACGAAGCCTCCGGATATTAGCCTATGCGGGTTACCTCGCCTATCGCGTGGTCGACATCAGGCTCTCTCTCGCCGACGCATTCACATAATAAGCTGCACCATTCGCGCCCTTCCGGGCGCGAAATTTTTATCCGGCGTTCATTTTCAGATGCGCCTCAACATGGTCAGTCCGACCAGGCGCGAAACCACCAATGCCACGTACATGACGCCGGAAAACTGCTCCAGCATGACCAGCGCGCGTGCCTGTGGATGCAGCGGCACAACGTCACTCAAACCAACACCCGACAATAAGCTGAAGCTCAGATAAAGCAGCTCCATCCAGGTGCGCTGCGCGCCATTGCTGGACCCTTGGAAACTGCCCGGATACCACTGCTGGCAGACCGAAAACGCGAATGCGAACGCCCACGCCAACAAGGTGAAGGTGGCACCTGCAGCGAACAGCTCATCGCGGGTGACCTTATGGTCCTGCAGCATGTAGGCAATCAAGGCGCCGGCGGTATAGAAATACAGCAGGCTTTCCAGCAGTTGTGCGGTGATGCCCAGCGCGGGGCGGCCCAGCAGCGCCGCCGCGATGGAGAACACCACCGCGGGAATGGCCAGCAACAAGGCCAGCCACATCCCCAGCGGACTGCGCTGCACGACCCACAACGCCAGCCCGAGCACGGCCATGCCGAATACCCCCAGCGCGGCACGCCCGGCAGCGGTATCGTCCAGCGCGGGATACAACAGCACCGCCAGCAGCTGTGCGCCCAGCAGCCAGGCGGAAGGATGGCGGCGGGCGATGGCCAGCCAACGGGTGGTGATGGCGATGGGCATGGCGTCCTTTTCCCCTGGGCGATGCGGCGAGGATAGCCGGTAGCGCCGGGCCATGCCCGGCGCCTTTACCCAACCGCTGCGCTCGCCGGGCATGGCCCGGCGCGGCCTCTCCAGCTCAGCCCTGCTGGTACACCTCGGCACCGGCGGCGCGGAACTGCTCGGACTTCTCCTGCATGCCCTTTTCGGCGTACTCGCGCACGTCCTGGGTGATCTTCATCGAGCAGAAGTGCGGGCCGCACATCGAACAGAAGTGGGCCAGCTTGTGCGCGTCCTTGGGCAGCGTCTCGTCGTGGAATTCCTTGGCCTTCTCCGGGTCCAGGCCCAGGTGGAACTGGTCCTCCCAGCGGAATTCGAAACGCGCCTTGCTCAACGCGTTGTCACGCACCTGCGCACCCGGATGGCCCTTGGCCAGATCGGCCGCATGCGCGGCGATGCGATAGGCCATGATGCCGTCGCGCACATCCTGGCGGTTGGGCAGGCCCAGATGCTCCTTCGGTGTGACATAGCAGAGCATGGCGGTGCCGAACCAGCCGATCATCGCCGCACCGATCGCACTGGTGATGTGGTCGTAGCCGGGCGCGATATCGGTCGTCAGCGGCCCCAGGGTGTAGAACGGCGCTTCGCCACACTCGCGCAGCTGCTTGTCCATGTTTTCCTTGATCAGCTGCATCGGCACGTGGCCGGGGCCCTCGATCATGGTCTGCACATCATGCTTCCAGGCAATCTTCGTCAGCTCGCCCAGCGTTTCCAGTTCACCGAACTGCGCAGCATCGTTGGCATCGGCAATGCAGCCCGGGCGCAGGCCATCACCCAGCGAGAAGGTCACGTCGTAGGCCTTCATGATTTCGCAGATGTCTTCGAAATGCGTGTAGAGGAAATTCTCCTTGTGGTGTGCCAGGCACCACTTGGCCATGATCGAGCCGCCGCGGCTGACGATACCGGTCACGCGCTTGGCAGTGAGCGGCACGTAGCGCAGCAGCACCCCGGCGTGGATGGTGAAGTAGTCCACGCCCTGTTCGGCCTGCTCGATCAGGGTGTCGCGGAAGATCTCCCAGGTCAGCGCCTCGGCACGCCCGTCGACCTTTTCCAGCGCCTGGTAGATCGGCACGGTACCGATCGCCACCGGTGAGTTGCGGATGATCCATTCGCGGGTTTCATGGATGTGCTTGCCGGTGGAAAGATCCATCACCGTGTCGCCGCCCCAGCGGATCGCCCACACCAGCTTTTCCACTTCCTCGGCGATGCCGGAGGACACCGCGCTGTTGCCGATGTTTGCGTTGATCTTGGTCAGGAAATTGCGACCGATGATCATCGGCTCGCTTTCCGGGTGGTTGATGTTGTTGGGCAGCACCGCGCGGCCGCGGGCGATCTCGTCGCGCACGAATTCCGGGGTGATGATCTTCTGGATCGAGGCACCAAATGCTTCACCGGGATGCTGCAGCAGCAATGCCGCGTCGCGGATCGCATCCAGCCGCTGGTTCTCGCGGATGGCGACGAACTCCATTTCCGGGGTGATGATGCCGCGACGTGCGTAATGCATCTGGGTGACGTTGGCGCCGGTGCGCGCACGACGCGGCAGGGTGCGCGCGGGGAAGCGGACCGGGTCCAGCTTCGCGTCGTGTTCGCGCGCGCGGCCGAACGACGAGCTGAGCCCATCAAGCTGTTCGGTATCGCCGCGCTCCTCCACCCAGCTGCGGCGCAGCGCCGGCAGGCCGACCGACAGATCGATGGCTACGCCAGGATCGGTGTACGGACCGGACGTGTCGTAGACCGTGACCGGCGCGTTCTCTTCGCCACCGAATACGGTCGGCGTGCGGGTCAGCGCGATCTGGCGCATCGGCACCTGCAGGTCCGGGCGCGAGCCGGGCACATGGATCTTGCGCGAGCCGGGAATGGGCCGGGTCACGGACTCGGAAAGCTGCTGGGCCTGTTGCTGCAGGGCGGAGGGCTGTGCGTTCATCGGGCATCGTCCAGGAAGGTCAGGGACGAAGCGGCGGCGCACTGCTCCCGCGCGCGGACAGTCCCTGGGCGGGGTCCGGGCTCGGCTGCATTGCAAAGCTTCCCTACGCCGGTATGAGCCGGATCAGGTTCCAAGGGACTATCTCAACCGTGGCCACCAGGCCGCGGTACCCCCGCTTCTTGGCGTGCATTAGAGCATAGAAAACACGGCATCTCCTGGCGGTTCATCCACGCATTGCGTGGCGCTGCTCCATCGGCATTAACAGAACCGTGACGTCGCGTTCAGTAACGTGCACGCGCATCGTGCCGCTACGGTCGATGATTCCCCCGCTGCCTTTGCGGCTCCTGCCCGGTACGTGTTGCCTGCCACCGGCTCCCGCAGCAAGCGCTGCTCGCTCCCCTCAATCCCTTGATCGGAGAAGCTCCTTCATGGTGTTTCGCATTTCCATTGCACTGGTCCTCGTTCTGGTGCTGCTGGCCGGCCTCGCGCCCGGCCCCTTCAACAGCGTGGTGCAATCGGCGCTGGCCGATGTCATCCGCAGTGTCGGTTGGCTGTACCTGCTGGTCGTGTTCCTGGCGCTGACCTTCCTCATGTACCTGGCCTTCGGCCGCTTCGGCAACCTGCGTATCGGCGGCGAAGACGCCGAACCCGAATTCTCGCGTGCCAGCTGGATGTCGATGCTGTTCGCGGCGGGCATGGGCATCGGCCTGGTGTTCTGGGGGGCTGCCGAACCTGTCTCGCACTTTGCCAAACCGCCCGAAGGGCTCGCCCCGGAAAGCATGGACGCGGCACGTGCGTCGATGCGCTACGTGTTCTTCCATTGGGGACTGCACCCGTGGGCGATCTACGCCCTGATCGGCCTGGCGATGGCCTGGTTCCAGTTCAACCGCAACGGTCGCGGCCAGGTCAGCGACATGCTGCAGCCGATCATCGGTCGCCACCACCGCGGCTGGATCGGCAGTGTGGTCAACATCTCCGCGGTCGTGGCCACCGCGGTCGGCGTGGCCACCGCGCTGGGCTTCGGCACCGTGCAGATTGCCGCCGGCGTGCAGCGCGTGTTCGGCCTGCAGGCAGGCATTCCGCTGCAGCTGAGCATCATCGCAGTCGCCTTCGTGCTGTACATGGCCTCCACCCTCAGCGGCGTTGGCCGCGGCATGAAGTGGCTGTCCAACTTCAACCTCGCGCTGGCGGTGGTCCTGTTGACGCTGGTGCTGGTGCTGGGCCCGACCGGGGCGATCTTCAATACCTTCACCACCACGCTTGGCTCCTATCTCAACCAGCTGGTGACGATGAGCCTGCGCATGTCGCCGTTCTCCTCCAGCACCTGGGTAGCCGACTGGACGATCTTCTACTGGGCCTGGTGGATCTCCTGGGCCCCCTTCGTCGGTTCATTCATCGCCCGTATCTCGCGCGGGCGCAGCGTGCGCGAGTTCGTCATCGGCGTGGTGCTGGCGCCAACACTGCTGGGGTTCTTCTGGTTCTCGGTGTTCGGCGGCACGGCGATCTGGATGCAGATCTTCGGCCAGGCCGATCTGGTGCAGGCGCTGGGCAACGGCTATGAAACCGTGTTGTTCACCATGTTCGACAGCATGGCGTTGCCGCTGCTGTTGTCGTGCATCGCGCTGGTGCTGCTGATGATCTTCTTCGTGACCTCGGCCGATTCGGCGGTCCTGGTGCTGGCCAGCATGTCCACCGACGATGCGGGCGAGCCGCTGCGCAAGCACAAGGTGGCCTGGGGCGTGGGCATTGCCTTGATCGCCGGTGCGTTGCTGCTGGCAGGCGGGCTGGAGGCGCTGCAGGGGATGATCACCATTGCCGCCCTGCCGTTCGCGCTGCTGATGGTGCTGGTGATGGTGTCGCTGTACCGGGTGCTGGACCAGGAGTACACGCGCGAGCGGCGGCAGGCGCAGCGCCAACGGCACATGATCGATGCGTGGATCGCACGCGAGATGGCCGCGCAGGAGGAAACACAGGCGGAGGCGGTGCGCGCGCACGAGCGGGATTGAAGGTGTTTTGCAGCCTGCGGCTGCACCGCTTTTTTCAGGCAAGTGCAAGTGCAAGTGCAGAAGCCAAAGCGGCTCTGGGTTACTGCTTGCTTGGCGGGGGGGGGGGGGGGGGGGGGGGGGGCCCGCCCCCGCCACACACCCGGGGGCGGCCCCCCCCCCCCGCCCGCGCGGGGGGGGGCCCCCGCGCCCCCCCCCCCCC